>CAXMSH010000212.1:0-2865 GCA_964195875.1 Thermodesulfovibrionia bacterium | reverse complement strand
ATGGAAATTTCCTAATTTCAGCGATAACAGGAGTGAAACGTTATGGGATATAGCGGGGAGGAACGGCATGAAGAGCATCGTGCTGAACATACCTTCAACATATCCTGCCAGAGAGCTGAACGGGATAATGACTGCTGGATTTGTCGCTCTTGACCTGAAAAAGGCCACCTATCCCGAGTCAGCCTATGAGTACCTGAAGAGTATCGGGTACAGGATGGATGTGGATGCCTCTAAGGCAAGAGAATCATTGGCTGTTTTTGCCGATGATATAAAGCAAACCTTTGAGGTAAGGAAGAAGGCCATCCTTCATTTTATGGATAACCACGAAAGTGATCTCTTTATCAGCATCGTTACCGAGACGGACAGGCTTCATCATTACCTGTGGAGCGCGCTTGAGGACGAGGGACATCCCCAGCATAACTTCTTTATCGATTTTTACAGAGGGCTGGACGGATTCATCGGGGAGGTCTACAGTAGGATTGGAGATGACGTCCCATTTATTATCGTATCCGATCATGGGTTCACAACCATAAAGAAAGAGGTGTATCTGAACTCCTGGCTGAGAGAGAAGGGATACCTGAAATTTAACAAAGAGAATCCTGAGACTTTTGAGGATATGAATAAGGCAAGCACAGTCTTTGCGCTAGACCCTGCGAGAATCTATATACATCGTAAGGGTAGGTACAGAGACGGGTGTGTTGATGATAAAGAGTATGATGCCATGAGAAAAAGGATCAGGGAAGAGCTCCTTGAATTGACCATTGATGGGGAGAAAATTGTCCAGTCGGTGTTGAACAGGGAGGAGATATACAGCGGTGGATGCATTGATGAAGCGCCAGACCTGGTGGCACAGCCGTATCGGGGTTATGACCTAAAGGGCCCGATAAATAAAAAGGAACTCTCTGGCAGGGGGCCTCTTACCGGAGGGCATACCAGGGATAACGCTGTTTTTTACATTAACCGAAAGGTTGAGATTGATGATATAAATATTGTTGATATAGGTCCTACCATTATCTCTCTGCTCGGGATGGATGAGAAGCCCTTTGACGGCAGGTGCCTGGTTTAGGGATTGATCAGATATTCAGTACCATCACGAGGTTGAAGTATGGTCACAATTTCTGTATCGTAAATAGGTGTAAATTAATTGAGTCATTTAATGGTTGCCGGAGTGGCGGAATTTGGTAGACGCAAGGGACTTAAAATCCCTCGGAGTTCGCTCTGTGCCGGTTCAAGTCCGGCCTCCGGCACCACTAACCACCGACTGATTTGGGTCCCTGTAGAGGGACTTACAATGAACAGCTCGCTTGAGAGCGAGCGAATGTAATAATCGAAGACTCCTTACATTGGGGATACCCGCATGAAATGTGGGGGGTACAAAATCCCTCGGAGTTCGCTCTGTGCCGGTTCTCCGCCACATTGAAAAGAATGTGGCGAGATCTCGCCAAGGCTGAAAGTCCGGCCTCCGGCACCATATTTAAGGGACTTACCATAGGGTTTCCCGTCCTCCCCCGGAACAGATGACTCAATAAATTCCCTTATTGGTTGTAAAGAGATCTTTGTACAGGTCTTCATATTCAGGAGATTTCTCCTCTATTTTAAGACAGAAGGTTGTTATAAAACTTTCAGGCGAGGCTTTTTTTGACCAGAACACAATACAGGGTAGGCTCAGAAACTCTCCCGAATGAGTCTCAAATTCTAAATATAGTCTTACGCCGGGGGATAAATCAATATTTGTTCCACGGGGAGAAGTCTCTGATAATATATATTCTTCGGAGATATTGTCTATAACGCAGTTTGTTTTCTCATTAGTCTTTCTAATTCTGGCATCAATCTCAACGTATATTCTGTCTGAGAGCCTTCTTATCATAATTTACTTAGTATCCTTTTTTTGTTTCTATCTCTGGATGAAAGACCACTCATTGAAGTCACAATAATGCTGTGCCAGCATATTTCGTGTTAAGAACTTTTCCTGAAGGTTGCAATATACGGCAGGTTTCTGAACCTGTTTTCGTAGTCAAGGCCGTAGCCTACAACATATTCATCAGATATCCTGAAACCCACATAATCAAGAGGGACTTCTACGCATCTGCGCCCCCTCTTATCAAGCAAGGCGCATATCTTGAGTGATGCAGGTTCTCTTTTGAGCAGCATATCCCTTACGTAATTAAGTGACATGCCTGTATCAACAATATCCTCTATAAGGAGAATATGCCTGTTCTTTATATCCTCTCTTATATCGGCGTGAACCTCTATTTTCCCTGAGCTACTGGTTTTGATATAACTTGAAACGATGAGGAAATCTATCTCCATTGGAACCTGGATGGATTTAACAATATCAGAGAAGAACATGAACGCGCCGCGCAATATCCCTACAGCCAGCAGATCCTTCCCATCATAATCCGCGGATATCTCGGCCGCAAGCTCTTTCACCTTAGTTGTGATCTGTTCTACCGTCAGTAGCGGTTTTCCTGTTACCATGACTCTTACAGTTAGTATACCCGTTTTAAGGTCATTTTTCACAAATATTCTTTAGGATATTTTTATGTGAAAATGGCGAGGAAGTTTTTTCCCGGGAGATGAATCTGAGAGCAGATGTGAGGATGATCAGGGACGCATGTCAGGATGGCACCTGACGCAGTCATCATTGGGGAAGGCCACCTTTCCGTGACAGACCCCGCAGAATTTATTATCAAGTATATACATCATTGAGAAGTGCTTGGTTGTCTTCTTTTTTATATTGAAGATATCAGGATGGCAGTTAGAGCAGTCAAGCCATTGCGCATGAGATTTATGCGGGAATATAGCGGATGGTATCATAGCCCATTCGGCCTCAAGAATAAGATGTTTTTCATACTTTATCGGTTT
>CAXMSH010000211.1:0-2867 GCA_964195875.1 Thermodesulfovibrionia bacterium | reverse complement strand
TAAAAAGAACAGACAGATAGGATGTAAGAGAATAAAAAAAAGGCGTCCCGAAAACTCGGGACACCTTTTTTGTTTTTGCAGTGAATTACATCTCTTCTACGGTAATGGCGCCCTGCGGACAGCCCTCAACACAGGTAAGGCAGTTAACACACTCATCGGCCTGGTAGGGGTCCGACTTGCCGTCAACCAGCTGAAATACCTCTGAAGGACAGAGATTTACACACTCCTCACAGCCATCACATTTCTCTTGATCAACAGTAACAATAAACACGATTTCATCCTCCTTAATAATTAAATTCAACGGTGTTAAGTATAACCTATACCTTTATACTATTTCAATAATAAATAGTTTGCAGTTTATTATCAAATTGCATTTATGTTTATAAATAATATAAGGCAATTGCATTTGATATTTCGCAAAGATCTGACGGTAATCAAAGGTTCAAGCCTAAGGGCGAAAGCCGGAAAGCAGGGCGGTTGCCGGGGAATTACAAATAAAAACAGGGCGAGACAGTATCTCGAGCAGAATAATGTTAATACCTTAACTATAAATTACGAGATTTATACTCCTGACCGGGTCTTAGATATTGAAACTCCGATTTTCCTTCTTCACCTCTTACATGCTGGAAAAAATCACAAGTTATGCACGAATATTGCTTTTTAGCAAATGTACCCTGAACTTTGCCGCCGCAGAAAGTGCCGGCGACAGCCCAGCAGATCCTGCCTCCGTTCTTGCCCCTGTTCAACCCATTAAACGTATAATCATTCGCCGCAGGACATATTCCAAACTCAGACACTTTCTCCCCTCCCGTCTCCCTGCCGCATTTTTTAAACTCCCAACAATTCAGGCATTCCTGCATATCCCCCTCCATTTTTTTCTCAACCAGAAAGCCGCCTATAAAACATACAAGTCACCGTTATGGAACAATAAAGCCCCGCTCAGAACCTGAGAAGTTTATAGATCTCCTTTCTTGTTGTAAAGGTGTAAAGAAATGAATATACTAAACACTTTTAGAGTCATGGTCTCCAGATAATTGCAAAAAAGGTTTACTGTCAGAAGCCTCTTATTTAAAAAATAACAATATCAATGCCGCACAAAAATTATATAACAGATTATTCGTAATATGGTTCAACTCTCTTCCGACAGTTCGGTTCGTACAAGGGCAAGTATGGCAGAATGCGGGACAATGAGATACTTGTTCCCTTCAAACTCTATCTCCATGGCGGGTTCTTTAAGAAAGATCGCGTAATCCCCTTCATTGGCCTGAAGGGGTATATACCTTAATTCCTTATTCCTGCCCGAGTTCCACGATTCTTCAGAGACCATGTCCGGTATGGCATAACCCGGCCCGGTCTTAACGACATAACCGCTCATGATCTTCTCTTTCTCCTTAACTGTGGAGGGGAGATAGAGTCCGGATGTGGTCCTGTCTGCATTATCGTCAGGGCTGATTAGGACCCTGTCTCCGATCACTATAAGGTTCTTCTTAGCTTTCATATGTCTATTGTAATATATTCAGACTTTTAAGGTGCAAGGGGTATTATGTTGAGATTATATTACTGTTTGATATTACATGCTTTTTTTAATCCTGATTATCCACTCCATATAAATGTAGCAGATTATAATATTTTATTTATAATTCAAACTGATCAACGTGCCGGGAAATCAGATTATCACATGCAATACCAGGAATTAATGTTTGTCAGCTATTTTCCATGATCTGGTGTTAATTAAATTCTGTCAAATGTGAAATGAAAGTCAATCTCACATGAACATCAGATGTACTAAATAGCATCAGTTTCCCAATATAATCTCAGGAGAAACGGCCAAGGCGTTGACTCCTGCGGTTCAGTCTGAGTTAATTATCGTTAGAATGCAGGACGTTGCCGTTGTTGCCTGGGAATCTTCATGTGTGATTAAAACACCTGATTTGCCTGTGGATTATCTGCTTCAATTCTGTTATGATTTCCATCATGGAATTAACTGTTCAACTGGAATTGATTGAGCGGCAGCTCGAAGAAAAAGACTACCCGGGCCTGAAGGAGAGCCTCGTCGGGCATCCCGCGGAAATTGCCGAGTTGATAAATCAGCTCGATCCTGACCACCGCACCATTATCTTCCGGCTCCTGAGCAAGGATATCGCAGTCGCGGTATTTGAACATGTTGAGAGTTCGGTCCAGTCTGAAATCCTGAGCGGTTTCCACAATGCGCAGGTTATCGGTATTGTAGATGCAATGAGCCCTGATGACAGGGCCCGCCTTATTGATGAACTGCCCGCAGGGGTAGTGAGAACCCTCAGGAAGATGATGACTCCCGAGGAGTGGAACTCAACATCTGTTCTGCTTGGTTACCGCGAGTTTACTGCCGGCAGAATCATGACCCCCGAGTTCGTTGACCTGCAGGATCATATGACGGTCAGAGAATCCCTGAAACGTATCAGGCGTGTCGGAGAGGACAGTGAAACCATCTATTATCTTTATGTCATTGATGAAACCCGTCATCTGCTTGGAATGATATCACTCAGAAAGATCGTCCTTTCAGAAGCCGATGTGATGATCAGGGATATTATGGACCGGGATGTAGTACAAGTGACCACAGACGACGATCAGGAAAAAGTAGCCAAAATTATACAGGATTATGATTTTCTCGCGGTGCCCGTAGTTGACAAGGAGAGCCGCCTCGTCGGGATCGTGACGGTTGATGATATCATTGATGTTATTGAAGAAGAGGCAACGGAAGACATCCTGAAGGGAAGCGGTGTAGTCGTAGATGAGAAAGGATATTTCGAGTCTTCTCTCATGAACAATTTCAGGCGGCGAATAGGCTGGATGACGATTCTTCTTATGCTGAACACATTAACCGGAAG
>CAXMSH010000210.1:0-2890 GCA_964195875.1 Thermodesulfovibrionia bacterium | reverse complement strand
TTTAACGTATTACCTCTGACCTCTCACCTATAACCTTTTCCGTATTAGTTCTCCTTCTTCTTTTCATCTGTGGATGCTTCTTCCTTTTTCTTCCTGGTCTTCTTACCGGCCATGTATGACATGTTAGGGGTGTAACCGAATGTAGCGGTCCTGCCCAGGATGTCCTTAAGAAGTCCATAACAGATCACTCCCACACCACCAACA
This sequence comes from Thermodesulfovibrionia bacterium, assembly GCA_964195875.1. Classification (GTDB taxonomy): domain Bacteria; phylum Nitrospirota; class Thermodesulfovibrionia; order UBA6902; family UBA6902; genus CAXMSH01. The sequence goes on along the minus strand of CAXMSH010000210.1, from coordinate 2,686 downwards.
GCCCCCACCAGGGCGATAGCCCCCAGAAAGGCCGCAAACCCTATGCCGTAAGGGAATACTACCGAAAGCGTAAGACCTACAAGAAAAAGTGTGAAAAGCGCTGTACGTCCAAACAGTTTCAGCCTTCTGTCTCCTACGTCATGTCGATTTTCAATAACCATCTCTTACCCTCCTTTTAGTTTCTGTTTCTGTTTCTGTTAATTATAGAATATCAAAATAAAGAGACCGCTGTAATAGGTAAAACTTCTTAGTTTTGCAGGTATTTGTTCGTATTTTGTTGGCAAATCGGACCAAAGACAGGAAAAAGACAGTGGCTAAGGCACAAAGTAGCATAGGGGCAAAGGCACAGGGTTGCAAACAAAAGACAGCTCAATATTCTGATCAGGGGGAAAAATAAAGGCTATGTAATTTTATAAGTCATGATTTGCAGTTACATGAGTTGTACAGGGAAGTTGTGATTTTTACTGTTTGTGGATCATACTTTCCGCAACCTTTATCAGTTCAAAGGGTGAGGACATGAGAAGGACAGAAAAGTTGAGACCGTTCTCCTCCCAGGTCATCCTGCTGCATGTTGCCCCTTTCCCGCATGTACCGATCTCAAGGAGCGCAGCCTTTCCTTTCAGCATGTATTCTGTCTTTTCCTTCAGTTCAGTCATCGTGATCCTTTGAAGCTGTACATTGGTGTCCTTTAGGGAAGACAGTATTACAATCAACTCTGTCTTTACAGTTTCTGCCTTCCTGAATTCAATCACAACCGCCTTGTAGGGTTTCTTCTGCGCAAGGATCAGGGAAGGCGGCCAGGAGATGCCTTCAGGAAAATACATAGGGACAAGGGCCTTACTGTCAAGCCCCAGAGATCGTGTGGCCTCCTCTATGCTGTCATACCTCCGAACAGAATCTTCATTAATAAGAGAGGGTATCCAGTTTGCCAGGGCTAAGAGTGCAACAACTACCGCAGCCATGACTATAATCCAGAAAAAGCCTCGCACCGTTCTAACTATACTTTCTTTCTTCATTTCCTTTTACACAATAAAATAGTTTAAACAGATAATAAGCACCAGGGTCACGAAATATGGTATCCCCCAATCAGGGTTATCATTATGGCTGTGTCTGATCCTGAAGCCCCTGCTTTTCAGCAGGGCATCGTGGCTGTGGTCTTCAATCGCCAATACAATCCCTTCAACCACTTTTGAGTCTGTGACAGTTTTATTGCCTTCTGTCTCGGGACGGAGCATATCGATCGCTTCTGCGAGTGCTTCAGGCTTGCCGGTCAGAGCGATCGCAATATCATCGCAAACTTTTTCCTCTTCCTGTGCCAGCTTCCTGAACTCAATCATTGCTATAGGGTTATAAAACATAAGCATCCTCAGGAGGTAGGCAAAAAGAAGTACAGGTTTTCTGCTCCTCTGTATATGGCCTATTTCATGAGCAAAAGCCGCCTGCAGATGATCAAGGCCAAAAGACGTTATAAGGCCGGTGGAAGCATAGATTTTTGGATTCAGCCCTGTAGATGAAAATAGGACAAGATCATCGTCATTAAGAATCTCAACAAAATTTTCGTTAATCGGCAATCCGGCTACGGCTTTTGATACTTTCAAAACTACAGACTCCTCCAACTCCTCATCTTCTGTCTCATCAGTCTCGTGCGTCTGCTTAAGAAGGTTTAAAGCTATCGGCACGAGTTCCTGAATTATGAAGATTAAGGATGTCAGAGCCAGCACGACAATAAAGACCGCTAACACCGGAGTGACACCGGACAGATTCATGAGAAACCATTTATTGCTGTCCAGCAGGCTCTCCAGCCTGAAGTAGATGTCTCCCCTACGCGGGAATATCAACTGGTATAAGGGGAATGATATAACAGGCAGGAAGATAACCATAAAGAAAAACCTCTGTTTAACCTGCGGAGTTTTCACATCCCAGGCAAGGAGCGCGCAGTAAGCGATTACAGAGGCGATTAATGAATGAAGTACGGTTTGAACCGCGTACATTCCCCAGTATGAGGAGATAAGAAAATTAATATTCAGGAAGCTCTTCATATCTCTGCATATATTATCACAAATATCAGACAACTATTAATAATAAGCTTTAAGATTAGTACTCATTATTTAATAAATTAGCGCTTAACTAGTGTAGTATCTTATAAACAAATTTACATAATTCAGTTTCAACCCCACTGTCCAGCTTTGTAGATTACACAAAGCTAATGGGGTCATTCCCGTTTGCCCTGAACCGTATGGTACAGGGCTTGTCGGGAATCCAAATTTAAAATGAAGAAAGATTCCCCCGAAGCGAGCGACCAGAGCCGGAATGACACTTCAACAAGAGTAAAGAACTGTTAGGAATAATACAATAGTAGCAATATTGTAAATAAAAAGGGCTACGGAGGTTAAATTCCGTAGCCCCATGTGACGTATTCGTTATCTGGTTATCTCTTGACCGCCGCAGGTGCCTCAACTCCGGCCTTCTCTCCGCTCCTGACTGAATCCATCAGGAAACCCATTGAATATCCTATCATACCAGATCCAAGCAGACATACCGTCGCGGATACCATCACTCCCGTGACCATCGACAATGCCAATATTATCCTCGGTATTATCGCTGACCCCAGTGGGCCTCCAAACAGACTCCCAACTACCTTCAGTCCTATTACTCCGCCTATCAGTGAACCCGGAAGCAGTCCTAC
>CAXMSH010000209.1:0-2894 GCA_964195875.1 Thermodesulfovibrionia bacterium | reverse complement strand
TCCGGCTTGTCCGGAATGACAAAATATGCGCAATAATTTATGACGTTGTTTATAACTATCAAATTGATAAAACAATATAAAAAATCTTTAAAAGAAAGGAGACTGCTATGAAGTTTTTTGAGCTTGAGGAAGTTGAAAGCAAGGGCGCAAAGATCAAAGTTGTCGGGGTTGGAGGAGGAGGGGGGAATGCCGTGAACAGCATGATAGTCTCCAACCTTCAGGGGGTTGAGTTTATCGTTATTAATACGGATGCCCAGGTTCTTGAATCATCCCTTGCGCACAAGCGTCTGCAGATAGGGGGGGCACTGACAAAAGGGCTTGGTGCAGGAGCAAACCCCGAGGTCGGAAGACAGGCGGCGGAGGATGACAGAGACCTTATTGAGGACGTCATAAAAGGCGCGGATATGGTATTTATAACAGCCGGTATGGGAGGCGGAACCGGTACAGGCGCTTCTCCTGTAGTTGCAGAGGTGGCAAAGGAGCTGGGGATCCTTACGGCTGCTATTGTGACACGCCCGTTCCTGTTTGAAGGGAGCAAGAGGGCTAGGAACGGGGAGCTGGGAATAAAGGAGCTGAAGAAACATGTTGATGCAATAATAATAGTTCATAACAACAGGCTCCTCAGCGTGACAGAAAAGCAGACACCATGGCTTGAGGCGCTTAACATCGCGAATGAAGTCTTAAGGCAGGCGGTAAAGGGTATTACTGACCTGATACTTGTCCCCGGCCTTATCAATCATGACTTCTCTGATATAAAGACAATCCTTTCAGGCAGCGGCAAGGCGCTCATGGGAATAGGCAGGTCCACAGGTGAAAACAGGGCGGTCATAGCCGCCAAGGCCGCTGTAAACAGCCCCCTACTGGAGGAGACCTCCATTGATGGCGCCAGAGGTGTTTTGATAAACATCACTGGAGGCTCCTCCCTCTCCTTCCATGAAATTAGCGAGGCGGCCAGCTTTATCAGGGATACAGCACATGAAGATGCCGAGATTATTTTTGGTTCTGTTATTAACCCTGATCTTGAAGATGAGATGATAGTTACCGTGATCGCAACCGGTTTTGACGACAAGCCAAAGACGACAATGCCTTCATATGACAAGTGGAGACCGGCCAGGGATGTTACTTCCCTTAAAGGTTCCGGCAAGATACTCTCAAAAGGAGTTGCGCAGGACGATGATAAAGTTTTTGAGATCCCTACTTTTATGAGGAGGTCAAATTATTCTAAAGAGGTGGATGCATATAAGCCTGAAGTAGCGGGGCTCAAGGCAAAGGATAACGGAGATTAGGCCGGAAGACGGGAATTATAAGTCCGTGACGGGTCAACGGTAACAATAAATCAGTAAAGGGTAACAGGTGACTGTAATCGTGTTTTTGAATCTTGCTTTAGAACGTAATATATTAAATGGTAATCATCAGCGATTTTTTGGAAAGTGACAATTTTCACTTCTATAATATTTGTAATGAGCATTGATCCACAAAAAATATGGAGCGGTCTCGTGGCTTTCTGTATGGCTTTGTCGGGAAAACAACCTACCAAAAAATCACAATAAGACCGCTCCTTATTTTATTAAGATTCAGCATACTCTTATTCACTAGTGAATTATAAAATTTAAAACCTCTATTTCCCTATTTAAGTGTTTAGTGGTTCACACTACCTGAACCTTCTTTCCATCAGCATTCTTTCATTAGCAGCCCTTTCAACATCTGAGAATTTACTGTTCTTTTCATTGACCATTCCCTAATATATTCATATTCTGGTTTTGCCTCACATCACTCAAGTCGACATTATAAGCTTTTCTGCAAGGTGGTTTTTAAGCAGCAAACAATTGTAACGTACTTATTTTAAAGAAAAAAAGGAAGTTATTAGTTATTCTTATATTTATTAAATGTAGTATTATTTGACATGTGAAATATTTCGTGATAAACTTATTTTACAGTCTTGGGATTTCTTATCTTATTATTTATTGAATTATTCAAGAAATTACATAAAATAAATAACTGTTTCCCGACAAAGCCAAAACCTTCTTGAGAAGGTGACGGAAAGCTACGAATCTTAAAAAATAAGATGGCCGAGCTGCCGAAGGATAAACCTTTGGTGTGTTCGGTTTTTTTATTGAAAAAGGAAATATCCATGTTAAGAGAAGCTCGTAGACTTTATCTATCTGACCGCAGGGAAACGAGAACCCCACTGATAAGTAAATATGCATTTTGGGGAGGACAAAGAAAGAAAGCGAGGCGAAAAACAGACAAAAGGAGACATCTATTTGTAGATTGTTATAGCTTGCATTTGCTATTAGTACTTTTAGCTCTCTTATTATTCAATTATATAGATTCATACCTGACTCTAACTTTAATACAGAATGATGTTGCAGTAGAGGGCAACCCTATAATGGCCTTTCATATGGAGCATGGCATTTCACACTTTGTCGCCAATAAAGGCTTCATAACTTCAATATCACTCGCTATTCTCTGTATTTTTAATAATTTCCATATTGCAAAAATTGGCTTGGCATTTTCAGTATCAATATATTTTTTCATAGTTTTATACGAGCTTTTTCTCATATTCTGCTGTTAATCTGTAATTGTACCATGTTAATAAGGGTAATTTATAAAAACAATCTATACGATATGGTAAAGCCCTTTTTTATAGATAATCTCATCAAATCAGGCAAAGTAAAAATGTTTCTCCGTTCTGAAAGATGGGTTGTTGTAGGGCATGACCAGATCAGAACAAAGAATGAAAATTTTACAGGTACTGATAGACGGGAGAATTTCAATTAGATCTAATAAGTAAAATTCTAAGAACATTAATCATTTAAAATTATTTTATCCTGAAACCAGCAGTAGTCTTAAACTACCTACTTAAGGATAATATGGAGTCAGTTGAAAGGCGG
>CAXMSH010000208.1:0-2904 GCA_964195875.1 Thermodesulfovibrionia bacterium | reverse complement strand
GGCCGTTAAGACACTGAAATATCGCGCTGTGCTCGCTGTCTACAGGTATTATCCTGACTCTTCTTTTTGAGGCCTCCGACATTATAATCTCGCCGGCCATTACAAGAGCCTCTTTTGATGCAAGGGCGATCTCCTTTCCCGCCCTGACAGCCTCAAAGGTAGGGAGAAGAGAAGCAGAACCTACAATTGCAGCTACTACCGTATCGACACTATCAAGTATCGCAACTTCGACAATGCCATCCTCTCCTGATAGAATCTTCACCGGCAGGTTTCTCAACCTCAACCGCTCCGCAGAAGGCTCATCTGCTACAGCGACTACCTCCGGTTTAAACTCCTTTATCTGCGACTCAAGAAGGTCAATGTTTTCACCCGCAGTAAGTCCGACCACCTTAAACTTCCCTGGATTACGACTGACAACCTCGAGAGTGTTTCTCCCTATAGAGCCTGTTGATCCAAGTATTGAAAGTCTCTTCAAAACGCCCTCAGTATTATATAAAGTACAGGTGCCGAGATGAGAAATCCATCGATCTTGTCAAGCAGGCCCCCATGCCCGGGAATGATGCCGCTCGAATCCTTTACCCCGGCATCACGCTTGAACATGGACTCTATGAGGTCCCCGATGATGGTTACCAGACCAAGAACAGCCCCGATCAGGAGAGCCTTTAACAGAGATAAATCCGGAATATTAAATAAAGAGGTTATGATCACAGCGCCGGCGGCACCGCCAAGAACGCTGCCGAACGCCCCCTCATATGTCTTGTTAGGGCTTACGCGGGGACAGAGTTTCCTCTTTCCCAGATATGTTCCTGCATAATAAGCTGAACTGTCGGCTAACCAGCCCGAGGCAAAAAGAAGCAGTATGTACTCCCTGCCCAGCGCGCCATTCCTCAGATACCATAAAAAAGAGATGAACACAGCGATATAAAGTAGTCCCATACTCAGGGGGCCGGTCTCCTTCATGCTGTCTGTCGGTGAACTGCCCGTAAAAAGCCTCAGCACAAGAAGAATCGTCACCCCTGCAAACAGCGTCTCCGGTATCCACTGGGGATAAAGGCAAATATTATATATAAGCACGCCGCCAAAAGCCAAAGCTGGTATATAAAGCGTCTTCGGAACCTTGTACATGGTATAGAACTCAAACATAGATAATACTGTTGCCAGCAGAAGAAGACCCAGAAAGTACGGGTATGGCGGCAGATAATAAATATACAGGAAAAATAGAGGAATAAAGACTACCGCGGTAATAAGTCGTTTTACGTTAAAAGTACTTCTCTCTTTCATATGCATATGAATCACTATCTCTTTTGCGGCAGAGCACCAAATCTTCTCTCCCTTCCCTGAAATTCCTTTATGGCAGAAATAAACTCATCTCTGCCAAAGTCAGGCCATAGGGTCTCGGTAAAATATAGTTCCGCGTATGCGGACTGCCATAGTAGAAAATTGCTGAGCCTCATCTCACCGCTTGTGCGTATTATAAGGTCGGGATTAGGGATACCGGCAGTATAAAGATATGACTCGAATAACCTTTCATCAAGATCTTCAGGCCTCACGTCGTTTTCAAGCATTCTCTTTACGACCATCACTATCTCATCCCTTCCGCTGTAGCTGAGCGCGCTTGTAAGCATAAGTCCCGTATTGTCTCTTGATAAGGACTCAAAGTCCTTAAGCATTTTCTGTACTCCTTGAGGAAGCCTTTTAATGTCGCCAATGGCCCTGAATACAACGTTCATCTTTACAAGCCTTTTCATTTCGCTCTTCAGGTATGTACTCAGAAATTTCATCAAAGCATTAACCTCTCTCCTCGGTCTCTGCCAGTTTTCCATGGAGAAAGTATAGAAGGTTAACGCCCTGAGGCCCTGCTCAATGGAGGTCTCGATTATATCGTTTACCCTTTTAATCCCTTCCCTGTGCCCTTCAATACGGGGAAGCCCTCTCTGGCCGGCCCATCGGCCGTTACCGTCCATTATCAATGCAACGTGATTAATTTCCATCTCTTCTGAAAGTGTAGGAATAGAGCCTGCTGCCCCTCAGGAAATCTCCACCAACCGCCTTCTTTACAAAACCGGCCACATTTGTTCTGACAATGAAAAACAGTTCGTTGTCATCAACCTGGTAATCAGTTGCCGGTCCGGATATCCCCTTAATTAACAGTTCTTCATCCATAACTCCTCCGGTCCATAAAAGGGAGTGGATTTCGGTCTTACCTGTGCCAAGACCTGGCATATTCTTCAACAAGGGGATCCTCTTAACCACAATAATCTCCTCACCTCTCCTGGTCTTTACTGTGATAAGCCTTCCCCTGACAAAGGTCTCCCTGGAGTCCCTGCCGGGTGAACTTTCATCCAGATCACCCGTGTTGTCGAACATTGAACTTTTATGCCTCGTCAGCGATATTTCAAATTTACCGTATGAATCCGTGCTCTTCCATACAGACTGTCCGTTATTATACAAATGTAAATACCCGTCATCATCAAAAGATACCAGACCGGCATCACCATTCTTATCACGGTTAATGTAAGCAAAGCCATATATATTAACACCATCCGGAAGCTTCAGAGGGCTCACGGGTTTATAATTTCCATTTTCCCAGCCGCCTTTATACACAGGACCGGTAAAAAGACCGAAAGATGTAAACTTCTGCATAAGCAGGGCATCGTCCATAACCCTCAGGAAGTACGGCACACTGTCCCATACCCTTCTGTAACCCGATACTGAATCATACTCAAGCGCAAATGAGTTCATTGTTCTGCCGCCATTGATCAGCGAGGTAACGAATATCTCAGACCTCCCGTTATTGTTCAGGTCAAGAACATCAATGGACAGATGTCTTTCATGGGCTCCTCCTTTTAAAAACCATATCTCCTGAGGAGTATCTCTCATGCTGTACACCCGAAGGTCGTTCCC
>CAXMSH010000207.1:0-2914 GCA_964195875.1 Thermodesulfovibrionia bacterium | reverse complement strand
TCAAATGGCCGCCATCCATGCTCATAACGTTTAAAGATTCCCGCGACGCACTGCATAATGTGAGGTATTACATGGGACTGCTTGATAGTCCTGCAATGTGCGGCAGATACACCTATAAGGAGAAATTTGTCTATTGGCTCATCCTCCTTGGAGGGATCCAGATGATCTTCACGGGATTATTCCTATGGTTTCCTGTTGACATGACGAGATACATTTCAGGACAGATTATTCCTGTCTCAAAGATCATTCACACTAACAACGCGATGCTGATTTTTCTCCTGATAGCTGTCTGGCATATCTACGATAACGTGTTAAACCCCGAGGTGTTTCCCCTTAACAAAAGCATATTTACGGGTTATATTAAGAAAAGCAGCATGGAGCAGGAGCATCCGCTGGAACTGAAAGAACTCATGGGGGCGGGGGATGAGGAAGAGCCTGAACCTCATTCTGCTCATGGAAAGAACAGATAGGTCCCGGCTTATTGATAAACACCCAATCTTAATCGTAACTTGATATAGCATATGCGTAAAAAACCTTCTGAAGAAAGCGGTCACAGCTAACCCTGCACAATAGTAGTACCTAAGTTGAGCTATTCATGATACAAAAACCAGTTAATGTGGTGGAAATAAACATTTTCAGGACATACCCAAAATCACCCATTGGGTGAAAAAAGTTTGTCATTCCGGCTTGCCCTGTACCATACGGTTCAGGGCAAGCCGGAATGACAGAATAAAGGAAAGAGTAGTAAGAATCGCCCAATTTAGGTGCTACTTTTTATTGACAGAGGCGTTCCTTTATTGTATGGTTTGATTGATGCAGAAGAATATAATCATTGCCATAACTCTTCAAGTCATTTTAATAGCATCCACGCTTGGAATTATAAGCTATATCACCATCAATGAGAGTATTGACCGTCTGTTGACGAGCAGGCTTGCTCTTGCCAGGATCATCTCAAACGATGTAGAAGTCTTTATAAATAACAATCTAAACAGGCTCTACGACATATCCCTTTCCGGCAAGATCGATTTGAAAGACGATGACCTTGAGGCCGAGAAAAAGATGCTGGAAACCGCTTATAATTATTCGCCTTTTACTGAGGGCGTATTCATCCTTGATAAACACGGCAATGAAATTCTTGCTTATCCGCCGCACGTTGAGTATTTCACTAACCTTACACACATAGCTATCGTTAATCAGGTTCTGCGGTTGGGGAAGTCGGTTATCTCTAATGTCTATACTGTTGAACGTACGAAACAGAAAGTGATATTTATGATAGTGCCCCTATGGGACAGCGAGGGCAACGTTGACGGGATTGTCGGAGGGATACTGAGCCCGACAAGCCATTCCATTAATCAGCTCCTTCACAATACAAAAATCGGGGAAAACAGTTTCATTGATATAATTGACTCGAATGAAGTTGTAATTGCTTCGAATAATCCATTACGCGTTCTTCATAAGCATGATCGCAATCTTGAACTGGGCAGAATGATAAGGGAAGTTGAGTCCGGGATAGTGGAATGTAAAGATGGTTGTTATCCCGATGATAAATCCACGAAAGGAACGGATGAACTCCTTGCGTTCGTCCCTTTAGCCGTGGCTCCGTGGGGCGTTATAATCGGGCAGTCTAAGAAAGAGATATTCACCCCGGCAATCAGCCTTCGGAATAAGTTCATCCTGCTTGTTCTTATATTTGTCGGCACATCAATCGCATTTTCATTCGGGATGACCAAGAACATTGTCATTCCTCTGAGGCGGTTGATAATGTCAACGGACAAGATTGCATCCGGCGATCTTTCAACCCCGGTAGGGAATCTGGGGAGTCATGAAATATTGATGCTCAGCAAAAGCTTTGATACCATGAGACATAAGCTTGCAGAGTCGATTGAAAGAGTTCATATGCAGAATATTGAACTGGAAGACCGTGTAGCGGTCAGGACCCGGGAGATAATAGAGAGCAGAGAGAAGATTGAGCAACTCCTGAAGAAGAGTATTGACACACAGGAAGATGAGAGGAGGAGGATAGCGAGAGAGCTTCACGACACGATACTCCAGGACATGTCGGCGATACTGATTAAGATGGATACTATTAAACTGCACCAGAGGGTCCTGGATACCGAGGCGATAGATGACATAATGATTATCATGATGAATACAATTGACAATGTCTATGCGGTCATCAAGGATCTGAGACCTTCGATTATTGATGATCTGGGGATAGAGGCTTCCATCAATTGGCTGCTTGACAAGCACCTTGAGAAAAAGGGGATTAATTATTATGTGGTTAATAAATTTCCTGTAAAGAGAAGGTTCTCTCAGGAGATTGAAACAACTCTGTTCAGAATACTTCAGGAGTCAATTGTCAATGTATCACGTCATTCAAACGCGATGAATGTTTTCGTTACACTGGAAGGTTCAGAATCTCATATAGCAATTTCTCTGGAGGACGACGGCGATGGATTCGATATCCAGGACTTAAACAGTTATAATGTTGAAGACGGCAGGGGACTGGGAATCCTCGGGATGAAGGAAAGGGCCCTTCTGGTTGACGGGGGATTCGATATTCAGTCAAAACCCGGCGGCGGCACGAAAGTAAGTATACGGATACCTTTAAAAGCTCAGGGGAGATATGTCTAAGATACGTGTTTTTATAGCGGATGATCATGCTCTGGTGAGAGAAGGGATAATCGCGCTTCTCACACATTATGATGACATAGAAGTGGTTGGCGAGGCGTCTGATGGTATTGAAGCTATCAAGCGTGTCAGCGAAGTCATGCCGGATGTTGTCCTGATGGATATCGGTATGCCTAAACTCGGAGGTCTTGAAGCGACTGTCGAGATCAAAAAGACCTGCCCGGACGTTAAAATAGTAGTACTTACCCAGTATGATGACAGGGAGTACGTCTCACGTTTTTTG
>CAXMSH010000206.1:0-2919 GCA_964195875.1 Thermodesulfovibrionia bacterium | reverse complement strand
CATACCCGAACGCTGCTCTGCCAGAAACCCTTCCGCACCATAAAGCACAAGGCCCACCCCTGCCGCTAATTCAGGCCTGCCTATTTCTGCCGGCCCCTCTATATCTTCCGGACTACCGATCCTTACAGGAAGTTCAATTATATTCTCTGCCATAACTTCCATTCCCTTCATCATAGAGGCCCCGCCTGTAAGCACAACCCCTGAGACCGTTATGCCGTCCTCTCCCCAACTGGACCTTATCTCATCCCTGATAAGGCCGAACAGCTCTTCAGCCCGAGGCTGTATGATCTCTATCAGATAATTTACAGGCACCTTTCTGCACGGACGCCCATTACCATATCCTATCTCTATCTCCTCGTTCTCCTTTACCAAAGACATCATGGCACAGCCATGACTCAGCTTTATCTTCTCTGACTCACCGGCAGGAATCCTTAAACCTATCGCAATATCATTAGTAAAATTGTTACCACCTACGGTGAGGACAGCCGCGTGGCAGATACTCCCCCCTTTAAAAAGCGCTATATCCGTTGTTCCGCCTCCTATATCAACAACCGCGACCCCACGCTCCTTTTCATCACTGCTGATTATAGCCCCGGCAGAAGCAAGTGGTTCAAATACAAAATCAATAACCTCAAGTCCGGCTTTCTGACAACTCCTGATCAAATTATGCATGGATGTTGCCGCCCCCGTTATAATCTGGACGTTGACCTCAAGTCTTACCCCACCCATACCTCGCGGGTCACTTATCCCGTTCTCCCCGTTAACGGTATAGCCGACGGGTATCACATGAAGCACCTCCCTGTCGAAGGGGATGGCTACCGCCCTTGCCGCGTCTATTACCCTGTCAACCTCCTTATGGTTAATCTCCTTCTCCTTGACAGCGATAACCCCGTTACTCGGGGCGCTCTTTATATGTCTCCCGGATATCCCCGTGTAAACTGCCTTAATGGTGACGCCAGTACTCATCTCCGCAGCTTCCACAGCCTCCCTTATCGACTCCACCGCCGCCTCAATGTTCACGACAACGCCCTTCTTTATCCCGCGGGAATGAGAGATACCGGTCCCGATAATATCAACCATGCCATCCTTAACCTCACCTACAACTACGCAGACCTTTGTCGAGCCCACATCAAGCCCTGTTATCAATTCACCGGCTTTTAAACGCATAATGGTCCTTCCCATTCAGATATTTCTTCATCATCCTTTTGAATTAACCTTCTTTTCTACCACCCTTAAAGGTTTTACTATCACCTTATCCTGGAATCTCAAGTCTATATACTTAGCAGCACCTACCTCGTTCATCCGTGATTCAAAATCCTTCCATATGTCAAGTTTCTCATGGTACTTTCCGTATCCAACCTTGATCATCTCTCCATCAATATTCATCTCCAGGCCATAAGACCTGAGACTTATCTCAACCGATTCCATGCTTGCCAAGACATTTCTCTCTGAGAGGGCCTCTATCAATTGCAGCGCCTCTAAAAGGTCCTTCCAGTCTTTACCTGGGTCAATATCCCTTATAACAGGAAGAAACTGGGTGCCCTCACTACCGATCTCCTCAAGAATGCCGCCTTCCTCTCCAATAAGATACGTATGCCCGTTCTGACTCAGCAGCGCCTTTGGTACAGCCTCTTCAATCCTTATCATGAGCGTGTCAGGCAGCTGCCTCTTTATTGAGACCTTCTTTACCCAGGGGCTGTTTCTCAGAGTCTCGTCAACATCCTTAAAACGGAGACTTAACAAGCTCGTGTCTTCTCCCATATTTAACTTTCTTACAATATCCTCTTCCTCAAGGTGATAGTTGCCGGACACCACGATATCACGAACAATGAATGAACCGGTCATATACTTTGCCCCGAGCGCTAAAATCATAATCAGGACAACTAAAGAAAAAAAGATTATCCCGCGCCTGAGAAATATGATCGTCTTCTCCCCTCGCCTGAACGCTGACTTCTTTTTATTATTTTTTGAGCGCAAGCCGTATAATCTCCTCTACAATGTCATTAAAACTCATACCGGCATGCCCGGCTATCTTAAGAAGGAGGCTCGTGGAGGTCATCCCCGGCAGTGTATTGACCTCAAGGATATAAGGTGTGCCGCCCTTATCAATCCTGAAATCCACCCTGCTTGCCCCTGAACAACCGAGCGCCTTATGTGCAGACAGCGCCATCTCACTGGCCTTCAGGGAAGTCTCCTCGTCAATTTCAGGCGGGATTACATATTCAGTAAGTCCTGATGTATATTTAGCCTCGTAATTATAAAACTCCAGTGAGGGCCTCACCTCCACTCCGCCAATAGGTTTATCACCAAGCACTGCTATATGCACCTCAGTGCCATCTATGAACTTTTCGATCAAAACCCTATTGCCGAAAGAGAAGGCCTTATCAACCGCTTCAGGCATATCCTCCTTCTGCTTTACAATACATACGCCTATACTCGAGCCCTCAGACACAGGTTTAACAACCCATGGCAGAGGAAAATCGATCTCAGGGATATGAGACTCCACCGTCTTCTTTCCACCGGACTTTGACCTCCTGCTTATAACGATATACGGAGCCACATTAAGTTCACTCTGGATGAATATCTTTTTGGAAACCTCCTTATCCATTGCAATGGAAGACGCCATTACCCCTGAGCCGGTATAGGGAATACCGAGAACCTCGAGCATCCCCTGTATGGAGCCGTTCTCCCCAATCCCTCCATGAAGCGCTATAAAGGCTAATTTCACCTTATCTTTCCTGAGCACATTTACAATGTCCCTGCCAACATCTATAAGGGATGAGTTATATCCGAGTTCCTGCAGGGCCTGGTAAATAGCCAGCCCGCTCCTTACAGAGATCTCCCTCTCTGAGGAGAACCCTCCCATCAATACCCCTATCTTCTTTGTTGTAACCTGTTTTTTTGTCATATCATTCACCT
>CAXMSH010000205.1:0-2925 GCA_964195875.1 Thermodesulfovibrionia bacterium | reverse complement strand
CCGTCAACCTATTCTGTCTCAGGGACTACCCTGACAAATTAAAAACTGTGTGAATTTGATAAATATTACCAGATAATACATGAAATGGTCAAAGGTGTACTTACGTATAACCTTATCCCCCCTGCCCTTGCAGTTAATCCAGAAAATGCATTTTTCGGGTAAAAAATACAAAGGCCTGGTAATTACACAATCAAAAACTTCCTGAGCAGGGCTTGACGAGCTACTCAGCAGCTCGGATAATTAATTGCCGTAAGCCAGGTTTTCAACGCGGCAGAAGCGTGGACATACTGTCGAGAATGATATTTGCAACATCGATCTTTTTCATCTTCGGGTAGTCAACAGCCTCACCCTCTTTATTAATGATAGTTACAATATTGGTGTCGACATCAAAACCCGAGCCCTTTTGCGATATATCATTAAGAACTATTATGTCAAGGTTCTTCTCCTTTAACTTCCTTCGCGCATTTTCTAAATTCTTCCCGGTTTCAGCTGCAAAACCGATCAAAATTAGACGACCTTTATGACCGCCTGCCTTCATGAGGATATCAGAGGTCCTTTTCAGTCTTATTGATGTGATGTCAGACTTTTTGATCTTGGAGCTCTTTGACGATGAAGGTGAGAAATCGGATACAGCCGCAGCCATAATAAGCGCATTTGATCCTCGTAGGTTCTTGAGAACCATATCCTCCATTTCAGTCGCGCTCTCAACAGGCAAATGTGTGACTCTGCCCGGAGGTTTAAGAGCTGACGGTCCGCTGACAAGAGTAACCTCGGCGCCTCGTCTTACAGCTGCTCTGGCAATTTCATAACCCATCTTTCCGGATGACCGGTTAGATATGAACCTTACGGGGTCTATATACTCACGTGTTGGTCCAGCGGTCACAATTATTTTATGACCGGCTAGGTCTTTTTGCGTCATGGCGGAAATAACGGATTCAACAACATCCGTGATATCGGCCATCCTGCCGACACCCTCATCACCGCAGGCAAGACTCCCTGAAACAGGCCCTACAAATTCTATCCCTGACTTCAAAAGGTTCCTGATACTTTTCGCAACGATCGGGTTTTTATACATCCTCGGGTTCATGGCAGGCGCAATTATTGTTTTACCGCTGTAGGTAAGAAATATATTACTCAGCAGGTTATCAGCAATCCCGCAGTTGAGTTTATTTATTGTGTTGGCGGTTGCGGGGGCTATCAATAGAACATGCGCATCACCGGGCAGGTTTAAGTGGCTGAACGGGTCCTTAAAGAGGTCGGAACCTACAGGGTTAGCTGTTACTGTTTCAAGGGTGTAAGGTGTGATGAAACGGCATGCGGCTTCTGTCATGACAACCTTGACGCTTGCGCCTTCTTTAACCAGACGTCGTGCCACATCCACAGACTTATATGCCGCGATACTTCCGGTTATCCCAAACAGGATATTTATACCGTCAAGAGCTCCGATTATTGTTCCCCGAAAATTTCCTCGATTGTCTTCTTGCTGTCCCTCTCACCCTTCTCTGAGAGATACGCCTTAAGGTCCTTTTCAATCTCTGACATGTCCTCAGCAAGCCCCTCTTTCTGTTTGGCATCATCAATCATCCGCTTTTGAGTAAGTTTTTTTGCTTCCTCTCTGGCTTTTATAGCATCTTCGCCTGAGAGTATCTTGACAGAATCGGAGAGGACTTCCTCAAGCGCCCTTATGGTAACTTTTTGGGCCTTGCTTTCAATTACTGGTCTGGCGCCCTGCGATAATGCTTTTGCCCTGCCAATTGCCGCAACAACCAGCCTGTAATATTCGTCACCATTCTTCTTGTTAAACTCAATCGGCAGTGATATTATATCCATGATTCCTCCGGTTTAATTATTATTATCCTGTCCCCTGTCAGCGAAGATTTTCAAGCACCCCGCTGTTCAGTCTTTCTGTCTTTAGCCTTGAAGTCTTTACAATTGATGCCAGATCCGATAAAGCTTTTTCAATCCTGTCATTAATTATTATGTAGTCGTAGTATTGGTAGTAAGAAATTTCGTCCCTTGCGTTATTGAGGCGTCTGTATATCTCATCATCCGCATCAGACTTCCGACCACTGAGCCTCTTTTCGAGCGCCTTCATTGACGGCGGAAGTATAAAGATATAGGATGCGTCCTTATATACACGACGCATTTGAGCGGCACCGTTAACATCAATATCAAGAATTATATCATATCCCTTATTAATTGTCTCTTCAAGATGTTTTTTTGCAGTTCCGTAGAGGTTGCCGTGAACCATTGCCCATTCAGCAAATTCCTTCTTATTGATCATCGACTTAAACTTTTCCTGGCTTACAAAAAAGTAATGTATGTTATTACGCTCCCCTTTTCTCCGGGGCCGGGTTGTATATGAAACAGAATGCTTAATTCCAGGAACAGTTCTGCAGAGTTCTTTGCAAAGGGTCGTCTTGCCGGCACCTGAAGGAGCGGAGACGATAAATAACGAACCCTTAACCCTGCCTGCAGCAGTCTTCCGGGTTGTCTTTTTTATAATACTCATGGCTGGAGAAACCTAATCCCCGGGTAAAAACCTCTGTGTTATGGTTTCAACCTGAAGTGCTGAAAGGATAATATGGTCGCTATCGGTTATCACTATAGACCTTGTCTTACGCCCCTGTGTCGCGTCTATCAGTTTGCCTCTGTCCCCTGCCTCATCTCTAAGCCTTTTAATAGGTGAGGACCCCGGGGCGACAACAGCGATCACCCTCGATGCTGATACTACATTGCCAAAACCTATGTTAATCAATGATGGTACTTTATTGTTTTTCTTCATTAAATCACTTTCCGGTACATATACCCCGGCATATGTTTATTGAATATTCTGCACCTGCTCTCTTATCTTTTCCAACTCGTTCTTCATATCAACTGTCTGCCTTATAATATCGATATCTGAGGCCTTGGCTCCTATTGTAT
>CAXMSH010000204.1:0-2927 GCA_964195875.1 Thermodesulfovibrionia bacterium | reverse complement strand
TTATAGGACAGATAACAGCTTCAGGGATGAACTTGACCTTCTTTATTCATGGGTTACTGAACCTGAAAAGAATAAAGGCTCTGAAGAAACTATTAGTATGTTTCACCGTCTCTTCTTCCCTGAAGGCGTATCAATATCTGAAAACAGAATCGAACAAACTGATCTCCTGCGTAAAAAAAGGAGTGTGAAAATTTCAGATTTAAACCCTTCACCTGTCAGAAATCCGGCAAAAGAACTCCTTTTTACATCCAACATACTTATAACCGTCCCTTCTTCAGCGAAGATTGATGACCTGCCTGTAAGCGATTCCCTAAAGGAGATGCTGAAACAGATGAAGCTGGAAGAGCAGGCATACTGGTACGACCACCCCATCCCCGTTGGCGTTCCTCCTGAACATAATGAGGTCCTTCATGGCCTGGAGGGTCTTGACGACGCTGTTGAATTTGAGAAGGACCGCGGAACAATCGATAAAGACGAAAAGATAACCTGTATCCTCTCTGTTTCCTCGACCCATAAGGGACTCCATGGCCTTGCGAAAAAATACATTGAAGATGAACTTAAGAAGGAAAAAAGGATCCGTAACCTTGACGTCCTTGTCTTTACAGAGGCTGACACTGCCCTTCTGGTCAGGGATATCCTCAAACCGGCAGCAGAGCGATACGGGATAAACGGAAAGGATCTGCTTTATGAGATTCTGGGGGTGGATGGAGAATATGGCAGGCATTACAGCTTTCTCAAGGCGATAGCCGCTTTCTGGCAGGTATTTTTCAGCGCAGAGATTAAAGGCACCTTCAAGTTCGACCTTGACCAGGTCTTCCCGCAGAGAGAGCTTGTTGAGCAGACAGGCGCCTCGGCATTCGAACATTTGATGACTCCGTTGTGGGGGGCAACGGGAACTGACTCCAGCGGAAACAGCGTGGAACTCGGGATGATCGCCGGAGCGCTTGTAAATCAGAACGATATAAAAAACTCCCTCTTTACCCCTGATGTCTCATTCCCTTCAGGGGAGATCAAAGGAGATAACCTTATATTCTTCAGTAACCTGCCGCAGGCGCTTTCTACCGAGGCCGAGATGATGACAAGATACGGTGACGGCATACTTGACGGTAAAACCCGTTGTATCCAGCGCATACATGTCACGGGAGGGACCAACGGAATACTGATAGATTCATTAAGGAGGCACCGCCCCTTCACCCCAACATTTATAGGAAGGGCGGAAGATCAGGCATATATTCTTTCCGTCCTTCTGAAAAGTCCGGGGCAATATTTACGTTATCTCCATAAAGACGGTCTGATAATGAGGCATGACAAAGATGCCTTCGCCGGCGAGGCTGTAAAGGCAGCTGCTATAGGAAAACTTATCGGCGATTACATACGCATATTACTATTCTCATACTACTGCCGAGCGTTACCCTGGTCTTTTGAGGATATAAAAGAGACAATTGACCCCTTTACCGGCTGTTTTGCCTCTAAGATCCCTCTAACAGTCACTTATCTCAGGTTCGCCCTTAAAGCCGCTTCCTTCTTTACTGAAAAAAACAGCGAAAAGAACATGAAGGGATATGAGTTTATGTCTACCGGCTGCAGGCGAGTGCATGATACTATAAAGAAACTGACCAGAGAACCAAACCCTTTAATTGAGCAATACCGGAAAGAGAAAGAGGGGTGGGATATATTTTATGACATACTCGATATTGTTGAAGAAAAAATAAAAGAGGGTGATGCCTTTGCCCTCGGACTTCAAAAAAAGGCGGTATCTATCATGGAGGACTGCAGGATTGAATTTTAGAATGACTGGTCTTAATGTAATCGGGTAAGTCCAAAATTATGTCTCCTATAAGCCTGGCAAAAGAGAAATCTCTCAGACAAAAGCTTGAAAGTCTTGGCATTTATGAAAAAGATATAAAAGAGTCGTTCATCCACTCGGGTGGAAAGGGAGGACAGAACGTCAACAAGACCTCGACCTGCGTTTATCTGAAGCACGTACCAACAGGCATTGAAGTGAAATGCCAGAAAGGACGATCTCAGGGGATGAACCGCTATTACGCAAGAGAGATCCTGTACACCAGGATCGAGCAGATGATCAGGGGCAGGGAGAGCGCAGAAGAGCAACGTATCGCAAAATTGAAAAGACAGAAACGTAAACGCTCAAAGAGGGCACGCGAGAAGGTCCTCGCGGAGAAACGAATACAATCACAGAAGAAGAAAGAGAGGACATTTATATATAATTCAACAGATAATGACCAATGACCCATCATCCATCATCCATCAGTTGAAATCCCGGTTTTTGATAACTTGATATGTTATTCTATTTTAGTATTCTGGACCATCATCAAGGAGGCATCTTATGCTTGAAATTGAAATACCGGGTTTCGGCAGTATCAAACTGAAACATCTTGTATCAAACTTTACGGGTACTCTCTCATTGAACGGCAAACTGATTCCCGGGGTTGAAGACCGGCTCAATAAGATCGCCGAATTCCTATCTATTCATGTCCTCACTTCCGACACGTTCAGTTCAGCAAAGTCTGCGCTGAAGAATGTCAACTGCACGACAACCGTCTTAAAAGGCAAATACCATGACATACAGAAGGAAGAGTACGTCGAAAAACTGGGCGCGACCTCAGTAGTCGCATTCGGTAACGGCAATAACGACAGGAAAACGCTCAGGGCAGCCCGAATCGGGATCTCGGTAACGGGAGGAGAAGGCTGTGCCATCGATATTTTAATGGCCGCTGACATCAATGTGAATAATATATGTGACGGCCTTGACCTGCTCCTTAACCCTAAACGGTGCAAGGCTACTCTAAGATTTTGATATTATACTACTAAGGTGGGCATAAGTTAAGCCTCATAATTTGTCATTCCCCGATAAACCGGGACAGGCTGGACAAGTTTACCCGCCTCTGGCGGCGCCGAATGCGACC
>CAXMSH010000203.1:0-2932 GCA_964195875.1 Thermodesulfovibrionia bacterium | reverse complement strand
CGGATTCCCGCTTCAGGTCCTCCGACTCTTTTAGTCTGTTATCAACTTCCCTGTTCTTCTGTTTGAGATCTGAAATAAGCGATTCCATCCTGCCGCCCTCGTCTCTGGTGAAATCTCTTGCCTCCCTGATAACACCTGCATCCAGGCCCAGCGATTCCGCGATTTCAAATGCATGCGATGTACCGGGTTCTCCCGTAAAAAGTTTATAGGTGGGTCTGTATGTTGTCACACCTTTTACGTTCGTCTCCTCCATCTCCATCGCTGCGTTTACGATGCCGGGTTCGGAATGCGCGAATGCCTTGAGCATACCGAGGTGAGTTGATACAAGCGTGAGAGCCCCCTGCTGTTTCAGTCTTCTCAGAATAGCGCATGACAGCGCCCCGCCCTGCCCGGGGTCTGTTCCGGTCCCGAGTTCATCGATAATAACCATGGAACGGTCTCTGCTCCGGTGGATGATCTCTGAGATACGAGTAACATGTGCTGAAAATGTTGAGAGGTTTTGCTCAATAGATTGTTCATCTCCGATATCAGCAAGCACACTTTTCAGAAATGAAATCTCTGTCCCCGATCCCGCGGGTATATGCATACCGGAAAGGGCCATAAGTGTTAATACGCCGATCGTCTTGAGGGAGACTGTCTTGCCGCCCGTATTTGAGCCTGTGATGACCATACAGGAATGGTCTCTCCCGATTTCGATATCAAGCGGCACGAGATTCCTCTCCTGATTCTCCCTTTTCAGCGTCTTAAAGAGTAGAGGATGGCGCCCCCTGATAATTTTCAAATATCCCTTTTCGTTAATTTCAGGCGGTGACATCTCCATCTCTTTTGAGAATCCAGCCATTGACTGCAGGGCATCAACTTCTGCAGCAATTCTGTAATCCTCTTCAATATCAGGGAGGTGTTCTCTTAAAAGATATGCAAGATTCTGGAGAATCCTGTACTCCTCAAGTTTCTCTTCCGCCCGAAGGGAGTCAAGTTCATTACCGAGAGGCTGAATGGAATATGGTTCGACATAAACCGTAACACCAGTATTTGAAATATCATGTACAACTCCCGGTATATGACTTTTGAAATCCCTTTTAACCGGGATAACCCACCGCTTATTCCGTTCAGCCAGATAAAAGTCCTGAATGTATGTTGTCAGGTTCGTCTGCTTCAGTATCCCCTCAAGGATCTTCCTGATCCTGCCCTCACAGGACCTGATGCCGCTCCTGATTGAGGATAACGCGGGTGACGCTTCATCGCATATTTCCCATTCCCGGTTTATCGCCCTCTCAATTGCTTCTCTGATATGTGTGTGGGTTACTAGCTGCGAAACGATTTCGGCCAGTCCGGGGCAGGAAGGGACTTCACTCATTCTCCTGAGATTTAACGCTGTGTTAAAAAGGGGCAGGAAGGATCTTAATTCCTTAGGGTCAAGCACCGCGTTAGCGGGCCTGACCTTCAGAAACAGCAGGGTGAGATCTTCAAAAAGTTCAATACCAAGAGTCCGACATTCAGCAATAAACCTGAGGCATTCAGAAACAAGTACGATCTGTTGCCTGATCTCTTCAATACTGCTGAGAGGTCTTGTTTTCTGAACGACATTTCTACCAGGTGTCGTTACGGCAAAGACAGCAGCCATATCAAGCACCTTGTCGAATTCAAGAACGCGGAAGGTATGTTCATCCATAAGTTAACTAATCAGGCACAAAGGCACAGAGTGGCAAAGGGACAGAGCAAGAAAGAATAACTTTATAAATATAGTTTTTAAACTTTGCGCCTATGTGCCTATGTCACTTTGAACCTGATCTTAGTCCCTTAGTGCCTTTGCAACTTTGTGCCTTTGTGCCTTAGTATTTTAGTTCCTTTGCGCCTATCCTGACTCACTGAACCCAGAGCAGATTCCTGTGAATCCATCCTTTATCCTCGTACTCGTCCATGACTTTCACCCATGATTTTTTCGTGCCAATGACTTTAAAGGAGTAGAATTTCAATGCAGGACTGAGTATATTCTTTTTATATTTTGTCCCGGGTCCGTTTCTCACATTTGCCTTCTTTGTTTTGACAACAGCACATTTGTATTTATCGGTTACCAGGGTATGATATACCCAGTGAATATCACCGTCCACATCCTTTACTTTATACCAATTCCCCTGACTGCCAATTTTCTTTAACGGCATATACCTGAAGACTTCCCAGGTCTTTTTGTATTTGGTCCCGGGGCCGCTCCTTAAGTTGGCATCAGCTGTCTTGACACATAAGGAATAAGCATTGCCATTAAAGAGAAATAAAAAAGAGAATAATGTGCAATATGCTAAAAATATTTTCATTTTAGGTTATTTCCAAATTGGGCGTTTCTAATTACTTTTTCCTTTATTCTGTCATTCCGGCTTGTCCGGATTATTTATTAACGACAGGGGAACGATTCCGGACAAGCCGGAATGACAAATTAGATTTCCAACCAATGACTGGTTTTTGAACCATAAATCGATCAACCCTACTAAATAATATATCATTTTCAGTAAATAAAATTTATATTTCATACGCAAGACCTTAGAAAACTCCTACAAAACCTTAAACGGCAATAATTGCTATTTGCATGATACTTAAATATATAGCGCTAACGGGAATGAGGTGAATTTAGTGGTGATGACCGAAAACAACTGGAAACTTTTCTTCAATTCAATCAGTGACCCGGTCATGATCTTATCTCTGGATAACAGGATACTTACCACAAATCCAGCAGCCATCAATGCCACCAGAATATCTGAAAAAGATCTTATCGGTCAATACTGCTTTAAATTTTCCATAATTCAGATTGTCCTCCCCATGAATGTCCTTTTGAAAAACTGAAAAATCAAAGCACCCCAAACCAATGGAGATGGATGCTATGAATAAACTTTATCAGGTTACCATCTCCCCGAATTTTAATAAGCCGAGGCGTATGGTT
>CAXMSH010000202.1:0-2934 GCA_964195875.1 Thermodesulfovibrionia bacterium | reverse complement strand
ACGGACTAAGGGAATGAGTAGTTAGAATCGTTCAATGTGAGTAAAATATATTTACAATAAAATGGTCGGTCAAAAACCAATCGAGGGACCGGGCTATATATCTTTAGCAATATCCAGCTTGATACTCAGTTCTTTGAGCTGCTTCTTATCGACGGTTGAGGGAGCGTTACTGAGGGGGCATACGGCCTTATTTGTCTTTGGAAACGCGATAACATCCCTGATAGAAGACGCGCCCGAGAGTATCATGACAAGCCTGTCAAGTCCCAGAGCGATACCCCCGTGAGGAGGCGCTCCATACTGCAACGCCTCAAGGAGGAAGCCGAACTTTGAGTTTGCATCCTCTTGCGAGATCCCGAGAAGTTCAAACATCCTGTCCTGTATCTCCTTATTATGTATACGTATACTTCCTCCTCCTATCTCATAGCCGTTCAGCACAATATCATACGCCTGGGCCCTGATCCCCGGGATCTTATCATCTCCCCCACTAAGAAATATCTCCATGTCCTCCTGTGCTGGACTGGTAAACGGATGGTGCATCGTTTCGTACCTCTTCTCTTCGTGATTCCACTCAAAGAGCGGGTAATCCGTAATCCATACGAACCTGAATATATCATCCCTGATAAGGTCAAGCCTTCTTGCCAGTTCACTTCTTAACCTTGAGAGCGCATCGTTGGTAACCTCTTCTGAGTCAGCGACAAAAAGAAGCAGGTCACCCTCTTCCGCCTCCAGTCTTTCAGCAATGGACTTCAGTGTCTGATCAGGAAAGAACTTGGCTATAGGGGATTCAAATCCGTTCTTTATCTTTATCCACGCAAGGCCCTTTGCCCCAAATCCCTGCACCTCTTTAGTAAGATCATCCATCTCCTTTCTGGAATAACCTGACAGGCCCTTTGCATTTATGCCCTTTACTATCCCGCCGTTTGTGAGGGTATTGAGAAACACCTTGAAGGATGTGTCCTTTACAATATCGCTGACATCCCTGAGTTGGAGTGAATACCTCAGATCAGGCTTATCTGAGCCGTATCTATCCAGTGATTCTTTGTACGTTAACCTCTGAAACGGTCCATCCGACTCCACGCCCAGAATATCTTTCATGATCTTCTTCAGAAGGTTCTCAATAAGAGAAGTCACTTCATCAGCGTTAACAAATGACATCTCAAGGTCAAGTTGGGTAAATTCAGGCTGTCTGTCTGCCCTGAGGTCTTCGTCCCTGAAGCATTTTACAATCTGATAATACCTCTCCAACCCTGAGACCATGAGAATCTGCTTGAATATCTGGGGTGACTGCGGAAGGGCATAGAAGTGCCCGGGATTCAGTCTGCTCGCAACGAGATAATCCCTTGCCCCCTCAGGCGTGCTCTTTGTCAGAACAGGCGTCTCAATTTCCAGAAAATTATTAAGATCCATATAATCTCTTATTAATTTTGAAACCTTATGCCTGAGAATAAAGTTCTTCTGAATTACAGGTCTTCTTAAATCCAGATACCGGTACCTGAACCTGAGAGACTCTGACGCGTCAGTCTCGTCTTCAACCATGAAAGGAAGAGGCTTGCACTCATTCAAGACCTCGAATTCCCTTACAGCCACCTCTATCTCCCCGGTTGGGATGGAGGGGTTTACAGTACCCTCGGGCCTGCTTCTGACTTCACCCTTTACCCGGAGGACAAACTCGTTTCTTATCCTGTGCGCTCGCTCGTGCAGGACGGGGTCAGTCTCAGGGTTAAATACCAGCTGAACGATCCCGCTCCTGTCCCTGAGGTCTATAAAGACAACCCCGCCGTGATCTCTCCACTTGTTGGCCCAACCGAAAAGGAGAACCTCATCTCCTATATTCTTACCCGTTGTTTCACCGCACGAATATCTTTTCATTTTATATAACCCTTTTTAGCCACAGACCTGCCTGCCTGCCCGCTTCGCCGAGGCGAGCAGGCAGGCTTTCACAGACTAAAAACTCATAAATTCCATTTTTAGTATTTGTGATTTTATTATTGTTATTATTTTGTATGGTAAGTCAGTGAATGTCAGTGGCTGACTGTTATTTTCAGTCTCTTTACTTCATCAGGGGTAAGATAACGAAAACTCCCTAAAGGGAGTCTGCCGAGCGCCAGGCCGTCAATCTTTATCCTCCTGAGTCTCATGACAGGATGTTTGATCCTATCAAGCATCCTCCTTATCTGCCTCTTTTTCCCTTCATATATTGTAATCTCAATCCATGAATTGAGATCCGTCTGCCTTATCCTTCTGACCTTTGCGGGTGCGGTAATGCCGTCTTCAAGCTTAATCCCTTTCTGTAATTTTTCCATATCCTTATCATCGGGGAGTCCGCTAACCTTTACAAGGTATGTCTTTGGTATCTTGTTTTTCGGATGCAGGAGCGCGTTGGCCAGTTCACCGTCATTCGTCATTATAAGAAGGCCCTCGGAATTATAATCGAGCCTTCCTACAGGGAAGACCGTTGCCTTGACCCCTTTCATGTAATCCTTGACCGTTATTCTTCCTTCAGGATCTTTTACGGCAGTTACACATTTTACAGGCTTGTTTAGAATTAAATATACCTTTGGTTCTGTCCTCCTGATCAGCTTTCCGTCAACCTTGATATGGTCCTTTGAAAAGTCAGCCTTCATTCCGGGTGTTGCTATAGCACCGTTAACGGTTACCCGGCCTTCGATCATCATCTCCTCTGCCTTTCTCCTTGAGGCGATGCCGCATTTTGAAAGGATCTTTTGAATTCGCTCTTGCATAGTTCACTGTTTTTGCCACAGATTTTCACAGATTAAGCACTAATAACACCTGAATTTATTTGTTATTTTGCCATTAATATTATCACAAGCAATCCGGTGTTTGCCACAGGTCTCGCCCGTTTCTCGGATATCCAGGTGAACGCGTCGATAACCGTACACGCCACCGTTGGCGGCGTAAGAGAATCGGATCAGG
>CAXMSH010000201.1:0-2976 GCA_964195875.1 Thermodesulfovibrionia bacterium | reverse complement strand
AATTTCCTCCATAGACATGATATTGAGACCGCTCTTCTCGGGCATTCCCAGTCCTCGTATTCTTCCGGGAACCCCTGCCGCCACGTTCCTTGCTATATCGGCAATATCACTTACCACAGCGCTTCCGGTGGGCATTTCACCGGCGCCCCTGCCATAGAAAAGGGCACGGCCTGCGGCATCTGAATCCACATTTATAGCGTTATATACTCCGTTAACACTTGACATAAGGTTGTCATCCGGCAGCATTGTAGGATGAACTCTTGCCTCAACATTCCTGTTAGATAGTTTTGCGATAGCCAGCAGCTTTATCTTATAACCGAATTCTGAAGCAAACTGTATATCAAGCGGGGTTATCCCTGTAATCCCCTCCGTATATATACTCCTGAATGAAAATGGCACACCAAACGAAAGTGAAAGAAGTATGGCAAGCTTATGCGCTGAATCGGTACCCTCAATGTCAAATGTGGGGTCCGATTCAGCATAACCGAGCCTCCTGGCTTCCATGAGAGCGGATGAAAAATCCAACCCCTCTTCAGTCATCCTGCTGAGAATATAATTCGATGTCCCGTTAATTATTCCATATAAGGCCTGAACGCTGTCACCTATCAGAGATTCCCTTATGACCTTGATTATCGGTATGCTTCCGGCAACCGATGCCTCAAAACCGACCTCCACTCCGGCTCTCTCCGCGGCTGAGAATATCCCCTTTCCGGCTGTTGCCAGAAGCGCTTTGTTGGCAGTAACAACATGTTTGCCGTTATTTAAGGCCTTAAGAATAAACTTCTTTGCAGGTTCAATTCCGCCGATGAGTTCAACCACAATATCAATATCAGGGTCATTTAGAACAGCCCCGGCATCGTTAACCAGCAAACCCTTTGGAAGCCTTACCCCTCTGTCCCTCTTTATGTCCAGGTCGGCAATCTTCTTTAAAGAAACCCTGAACCCGAGTCTCCTGCCAAGCTCCTCTCTCTTCTTAAGGAGTATTTTAGCGACACCTGTCCCAACTGTTCCAAACCCGATAATACCAACCGTTACTGATTTTCGATTCAATTTCACCTCAGAAAATAATTCAGCAATTACAATTTCAGTATCACAGTGGATACAGATTCATGAATAGGAAATTATTAGTAAATCAATTTAATATTATGCTCAAAATACTTATACTTTTCAAGTTCTGACCGATATTATCAGGCGGAATAACTATACATAAAGAAAGAAAAAGATATTGACGCTTTTTCCTAATAGTTGTAAAATCAACGTATATGAAAACTTCAGAAAAGAAAGATTTCTATAGCTCCGTAAAACGCTCCATCAACATATCTTACTTTATAGGTTCGATTATACCTCTATCCCTCCTTGTCTATTTCACTGTCAGATATATTTATCCGATTGTTATGGAAGGCAATTCAGAGGAGATGCCTATTCACATACCCATACTTCTGGTTCTTGCTGTGACGCTCTCGATCCTTGGCCTCACTGTATCGGTAAATACTATCAACTCATCCATTGCATCTATAAAGAACCTGCATATGAAATTGAACAGTCTTGTTGGTATCACTAAGCTCTTCAGGACAACTCCATACCTGGACGTTCTTTCAGAAAATATTGTCAAAGCCGCTATACGTATCAGCTCATCAGAGGGAGGTTCGCTGATACTGTATGACTACACAGGTAATTTAAAATATGATGTAGTTAAGGGTAAAGGGTCCAGGGAACTGAAAGACAGAACGGTGGAGAAAGGTGAAGGGTTTTCGGGATGGGTTGTTGAAAATGGCAAATCACTTATATCAAACAACCCCGGGAAAGATGAGAGATATAACCCCCTCATTTATAATGAAACGGACATAAATCCAAGGTCCATACTTGTTTCGCCTCTTATTCACGGCAAGAACGTTATAGGTGCAATCGAGGTGGTGAACAGGAAGGACGGTGATTTTACAGATGAAGATGAAAAACTTCTCCACAGCCTTGCCGACCAGGCCGCCATTTCAATCTCTCAATGCAGATTCCTTGATACCCAAAAGAGTGATTTAATTAACATAACCTCCATACTTATTGAAGCTCAGGATAGTTTCCAGGGCAAGAAGGGCCACGCAAGGAGTGTTGCCAGATATGCGAACATGATAGGGAAACAACTGGGGTTGTCCGAGAATCATTTAAAGGTACTTTACAATGCAAGCCTTCTGCACGATGTCGGATTCCTGAAGATCAATCCCGCCCTTCTTGTAAAGCCGTCACCACTTGATCTTGAGAAGATCAAGACACATCCCAGTTTTGGATATGAGATGCTCAAATCTATAAGTTTATGGGATGATGCCGCGGAACTAATTCTGAGTCACCATGAACGATATGACGGAACAGGTTATCCTATGCAAAAGAAGGGTGACGAGATCCCTATAGGAGCCAGAATACTCTGTGTTGCTGAAGTTTTTGACGTACTTACCAGTAAGACATCCTACAAGAAACAGATTGATCTCAGCTCAGCCATGAATGAGATAGAAGCACACTCTGGCAGTCAGTTCGATCCGAAAGTAGTCAAGGCTTTCAAATCCGCGTTAGAAGAGGCCGGGAGTATTTAGGATAAAAATAAAGTTTAGCCACGGATTTACACGGATTTATTAAATAATAAAGGCCTTTTAGACAGGATTAACAGGTCGAAGCGACTCTATACAACGACTCGTACCGAGATGCTCAGGTTTTTTTATCTATATATCTCCGTAAAGGTTTGTCATTCCGGCTTGTCCGGAATCAAAGAGGAGTAGAATTCATGACAAGCCTACCCGCCTTTATTCAGGGCCTTTTTGATGCCCCTTGTTGCCTGCCTGATCCTGTGCTCGTTCTCAACCAGCGCGAAACGTACGAACCCTTCACCGCTTTCACCAAAACCTATACCCGGAGATACAACAACACCGGCCTCCTTGATAAGGAATTTGGAGAACTCAAGAGAACCCATCTTCCTGAACTGTTCAGGTATCT
>CAXMSH010000200.1:2555-3021 GCA_964195875.1 Thermodesulfovibrionia bacterium | reverse complement strand
TTAATGAATCTGGCAAGATAAAAAAGTGAGGGTTGCTGGTTGAAACAACTACAGATACGGAAGAGGTTGTTTCTTACAGATTGTTAAGTGAGAAAATTTTATGCCAATTGCTTAAATAAGTGCTTGCCGGAGCCGCATACAGGACACTTCCAGTCGTCTGATAAATCTTCAAACTTTGTCCCGGGAGGAATTTTCCCTTTTCTGTCTCCCTTGTCCGGGTTGTAAATATATCCGCAATTAACGGTCTGACACTGCCACATGTCCTGAGGTATTGCCATTCTTTATTTATTCCTTTTCGATTAAAATATTCAAAATAAAAATAGTCTGCTAACAATATTTTAAGCAATATACTATGTATAGTTAATTAATATATCGTCAACATTCCGCTGGTTGTCAGTATTCCGTTGCTGATCTCCATATAGTCTATCCCTACCTCTCCGGAAAGAGATACAAAACTGCAGTCATA
>CAXMSH010000200.1:0-2545 GCA_964195875.1 Thermodesulfovibrionia bacterium | reverse complement strand
TGCTTTCGACATATGCCCCTGACCGGACCTGTATAATCTCTCCGTCCCCGGCAGCATCATACGCCGCCTGGATGGTAGCGTAATAAACAGTAGATGCTCCTGCCACCCGTGCCGGTAAACCGCAGGGATACAGGTAGGTGATACCGTCAATATCATCCTGATGCAGCGTCCGTTTCTGTGTTTCTCCGGCAGAACCATATGCATACATTGTTTTACTCGCGTCGTTACTGAAATCATACAGGTCAAGCAGGCACAGTGAATGCCCGTGCTCATGCGTGCCTATATTCTGCACGTCGTAATCAGAAGGGTTTCCATTCGTATTCCACGAGAAACTGGTATTAAACCGGATATCACTGTCAGTAATTCTCCCGGTAGCAACAAACCAGCGCGTGTTTTGAGCCAGTATTCCGCTGCCGAGTGTTCCAAATGTCACAATGTTATTGCCGTCATTTGCTCCATAAGCGGTACTCGTAGTGGTTCCGCCATAGAGAAAAGAGAATTTTGATGTTGACACGTCTGTCCACTCCTGCATCCCCGCTGTAATCGCGGATATGCTTCCGGATGGACCTCCTGACGTATTGATGAGGTACGTCACAGGGAGAATACTCCATTTCTCGTCAATTCCTCCGGCAGTTTGACAAACCTGATAAGACCCGGCAGATGAATAGCATACAGCCACCATCAGAAGAGAGAAAACCACATTACGGATAGATTTCAACATTTTTACTTCACCTTTTTTATTTTATCGATGAGCATGTCTGCAGGAATGTTATTATCTATCAATTCCTTATCAGACCATAAGGAAAAGCCTTTCTTTCTGGCAATTCCATCTGTGCCTATCGTATACTTTCCCTGAGCACTGCCGACTATTTTGAAAATGTTTTTATCCTCTTTTATTTTTTCAGGCTTGAGAAAGAGGATCACCTTTTCACCTTTCCTGAAATGCGGCGAATCGGACACTTGCATCCCGACCTCCCCTACTTCTCCTCCCTCATGCTCAACCACGACCTTCCTGTTCGTGTTTTTCCCTTTAATAACGTCAGTATAAGTAATTGTGACCTGTGTAACAATCTGCTTCCCGTCATCGCTCCATTGAGATATAGTGTTCTCCACATCCCCTACTATGACGAGTTCAGACTCTCTCGTTAATCGTTCCGTACTCATGCCGACCATAAGCGCGCCAGATTCAGACGACATCAGAAATATGACAATCAGAGAAATAACTCTTACCAAATTGTATCCTTGTTTCATAACCGCCTCTCAGTTAATGGAGATGAATTGCCCTGAAAATTTTCGATGCAGTCAAAGCAATTCTCTCCTTTAGTATGCCATATATCATATAATTATTACTATACAATAATCATTACATTTAATCTGATAATGTCAAGAGAAAATAGTGGAACATAATATTATTGATTTCTGAATGCAACTTTGGACTTTGGGGTAAGATAAAAAAACAAGAGGAAGAACTCAATAATCGTCCCGGAGCATTCCCCTTACTTTTAGTTGTGTTAGTCACCAATTTACCGCATTCGCAGGGGCAGGACTATCCAAGTGCTTTCTTGAGCATTGCGATTGGTTTTTCCATTTCAAGTATG
The DNA here is from genome assembly GCA_964195875.1 of Thermodesulfovibrionia bacterium. Lineage (GTDB taxonomy): Bacteria > Nitrospirota > Thermodesulfovibrionia > UBA6902 > UBA6902 > CAXMSH01. The sequence continues at coordinate 947 of CAXMSH010000200.1, read as the reverse complement.
TGTTTGTGAACATCACCAACAGATTTCCCCGGGATACCCATCATGAGATGGGAGGCTTTAATGGCAGACTTCATTCTGCATCCAAGACCCAGGAAGGTTATATTGCTTATCCCCTTAAGATAAGGGAGTGCCGTGATATCAGCACAGCCGCCGAGCGCACCCCCGGATTGAGGCAGATCCATCCTGCCACCACTTTTGTAATTCACTGCGTAAAGAAGCCACATGGCCTGCTCACTGTCCACGATAAAGACAACTACCTGCGGTTTCTCTCTGAAAGTTGATAGAGGTCCCACGCGCACCGCCTTTGTCTTTCCCTTTTCGAGAAAAGTGGAGTTGTTTATCGTACTTGCCGATGCCTCTTCAGTTGCAAAAAGTCCCACACCGTACTTTTCAAGTATCCCGTCATCTAAGTATCTCTCCATCTCTTCTTCAAAGCCGAGCACCGAAGTGCCCAGCTTGCATCCCATCTGTTCCCTCATAAGCAGAAGCGTTTTTCCTTTGGCGGCAAGAGCGAGCGCCTCACAATAGCTTTTATAATCACCTGCAGAATATGGCTCAGCAGGTGAGTCATTTATACCATAGAGAAACACGCCGACAGGTTCATAATTAAGACCCAGGCTATTCACAAGGCCCTGAGAGATCGTTCTGTTATCTTCCATTGTTCACTCCTCCTTATTTTCTATTATTTAAATAAATTTAGATCATTGATTCCCGTTTATAACCTTCACATTATAGCAGGTCTTAGGCTTGAGGAGGAAGGAGTCAAGTTTATTTATTCCTCCTGTGAGTCAATAATTCAGGCTGGAGAGAATATTGAGAATTATTGATTAAAAGTGAGCAGAGTTGAGTGACGAGTACCACTGAAGTATAAAAGCAGGCATGAAACTAATTAACAAAACTCAAAGAAATACAGGCTTTAAAAAGCGTTCTGTGGTATTCGTTCAATC
>CAXMSH010000199.1:0-3025 GCA_964195875.1 Thermodesulfovibrionia bacterium | reverse complement strand
TGAGTATCGGTCTTATGTTGTTTCTCCTGAGGTCATCTTCAGGCAGTAAACCTGAAGAAAGTCCTGAAGGTTTTGACTTGATGAAGATACGATGGATCAGGCAGTTTGTCACATGGAAATATTTCAGGCAAATCTTTATCATTCCGACTCTGATCATATTTCTCTTAATTATCTTTCTCGGATTTTTTGATACCCAGGACGGCCAGCGCAATATTGCCACCGTATTCACATGGACCCTCTGGTGGGTCCTGATCATATTTACTCTTATTCTCGTCGGAAGGTTCTGGTGCATGATGTGTCCATTCGCGGCTATTGGCGACTTTGCCCAGAAATTCGTCTCCCTGAATAAAAAGCTCCCACGATGGCTTCAGAATATGAACATGCAGACTATAGGTTTTCTCGTCCTTACATGGGCCTTCACGATTATGGCTTTTGGGAGCAGTCCATTAACAACGGCGGTTGTTATGGTTATTATCCTGAATGCCGCCGTAATATTCAGCATGATATATCAACGCCGTTCATTCTGCAGGCATGTGTGTCCCATAGGCGCTGTGATAGGCATTTACTCTATGATCTCTCCCATAGAATTGCGCTCCGGCAACAAGGTGCGATGCGACGCCCATAAGAGAAAAACATGCGTTGAGGCATGCCCTATGCTTGAATCACCGAAAGACATGGACAATAATATTTACTGCAATTTCTGCATGAAGTGCCAGTCAGCCTGTCCGTCGCAGAACCTTGGACTACGGCTCAGGTCCTTTGGCAAAGATATTTATACCAGCTTAAAAAAATCACGTGCAGAGGCTTTTGCGGCATTATTCCTTCTGGGAGTAGTGATTGTGGAGACCCTTGCAATGACTTCCGCATGGAAGCCGATGCAAGACAGTGTGGGCGCTTTTACCGGGATAACCTCTCCATCAATCCTATACACTATCGTTTTTATGCTTGTGTTATTGCTCCCTGTCGGAGGGTTCTATCTTGCATGTTATCTGCTGAGATTATGGCTTGGTAAGAATGAATATAAAGTGCAGGACATTATCACCCCGTTTGCGTTTCTCTTCATTCCTCTGGGCGTTGGAATTCATTTTGCCCACAACATTCAGCACCTTTTGACCGAAAGCCCAATTGCTTTCCCCGCGACCCTCCGTTTTATACAGAAATTTGGAATCGGCACCTCACTGACGGTCGACTGGAATCCTGCTCCGCTTTTGGGACCTCAGCCAATTTATTATATACAGATGATTATACTGCTGAGCGGGTTCGGATTCACCCTGTACGTGCTTTACCGTCTGCTAAGGCATTTTCAAAAACCTCTTCATCATATGTATAAAATGACTGTTGCCATGTCTTTGTATGCAATTGTTGTAGTTATTTCAGCAATTTACATACTTGGCCTGCCGATGAGCGGCAGACACGTGCATTAAGTGAGGGGAGAATGATATTTGATGTCTAAAGAAAAGATATGAAGCAGGTAAAATAACTAATGAAGAAAATGAGGAAATCAGCATATTATTCTCAGTTTAAGGAGGTTATAGAAAGCCTTCTGGACTCACAAAAATAACAGGAGAAGAGATTATGCGCCCCCACTGCTTCTCTTTGCGAAGCAGAGCGGTGGGGGTGAATTTTGTAATAATCCTGCTGTGCGCATCAATTATCAATAAACCCGCATCCTCCCTCTATGTCCCTTTGTGTTTTTGAGCCTTTGTCCTATGTTCCTTTGCCCCTTTGCGCCTTAGTGCCCTGCTTTTCCCCGTTTGACTAATATCCCCGATTATTCTAAAATTTCATATGCGTTCCCATTATGTCCCGCTTCACCTCCATACCCATTACAGCCTGCTTGACGGCGCCATACGTATTGACGACCTGATTGAAAAGGCTCTAGAGTATAAATTGCCGGCTGTTGCCATAACCGACCACGGCAATCTGTTTGGAGCGATAGAATTTTATAAAAAGGTCTCGGCTGCCGGATTAAAGCCGATCATCGGATTTGAAGTATATATTACACCCGGCAGTCATACCGAGACCAGACCCGCAAACGGGAGCGGCGGACAGCTGTTCCATCTGATCTTATTATGCAAAGACTTGAATGGCTACAGAAACCTTACACGCCTTGTAAGTAAGGCATTTATTGACGGTTTCTATTACAAGCCAAGGATAGATAAAGACCTCCTTTCACAATACAGCGGCGGCCTGATAGGACTCTCCGCCTGCCTCAAGGGAGAGGTGCCTAATCTACTGTTAGCCGGAATGGTAGATAAGGCCAGGGAAGCCGCCCTGAGTTACCAGCATATACTCGGCGCCGATAACTTTTTCCTTGAGCTCCAGGCTAATGAACTCCCGGAGCAGGAAGAGGTTAACAGACAGCTCATTGAGCTTGGCCGTGACCTCCATATCGACATTGTAGCAACTAATGACAGTCACTACCTGACAAGGGACGATTCAAAAGCCCATGATGTATTACTATGCATCCAGACCGGTAAAACACTAAATGATACAGACAGGATGCGCTTTTCAAAAGACACATTCTACGTAAAGAGTCCCGAAGAAATGTTGGAGGCTTTCAAGGAATATCCACAAGCCATTGAAAATACGAGGAAAATAGCCGAAAGATGCAATCTCGATCTCAATTTCGGGAAGTTTCACCTTCCAAAATACGAGGTATCAGAATCACAGGATGTAAACATTTATCTCAAAGATCTTGCCGAAGAAGGTCTTAAGAAGAAGTTCAATGACGCAATCCCCGACGGGTATAAAGAAAGGCTGTTATCCGAACTTGAGACAATAAAGAATATGGGTTTTTCATCATATTTTCTGATTGTATGGGACTTTATACTCTTCGCAAAAAAGAAAGCGATTCCGGTAGGTCCTGGAAGAGGTTCCGCCGCCGGCAGTCTTGTTGCATTCAGCCTTGATATAACTGATATAGACCCCATAAAATACGGCCTTCTATTCGAAAGGTTCCTGAACCCGGAGAGGGTCAGCATGCCTGATATAGACATAGACTTCTGCATGGACAGGAGGTCAG
>CAXMSH010000198.1:0-3076 GCA_964195875.1 Thermodesulfovibrionia bacterium | reverse complement strand
GGTCATAATGTTTATCTGATATATGGAGAATGTAAAAGGGAAGAGAAAAGCTGAAACTCCGACAATAATAAGCCCCGTAATATAATATTTGGGCTCATTTAGTACCTTCCGGAAATAAGTAATTTTTAATTTTTCTCCGGTTGCAATTTTTTTTTGTACTGATCTCTTTTCGTTTAATGAGATATCGCCAAAGGAAAGAGAGAAAGAAACTTCCCAGTCCAACCATGAACAGGTTCTCCCATCTCCATTCAACCACCTTTTCAATCGGGTTCACCCTGATTACCATTACAGGAAACGTGAGAAACATAAACCAGACAGAAACGCCTAATGACTTTATTATTTCAGTGAGTTTCAGCATATCGTCTTATACTTCCGGACTAATATTGATTTTTCCATACCACACAGTCTCAGCTATGGGGTTTCCTTTTAATCTCCCCTAACCCCTCTTTGCCAAAGAGGGGAATACACATTTTTATACTTTTTCCGATGTCTCTTTGCCAAGAAGACCCGAAGGCCTGAAGATAAGGATCAGAACAAGAAGAGCAAAAGCGAATACATCTTCATAATCACTTGAAACATAACCTGTGGCAAAACTCTCGGTCCAGCCGAGAATGAAACCGCCCAGGACAGCGCCGGGGATACTTCCTATTCCTCCAAGCACTGCCGCGGTGAATGCTTTAATTCCAGCGATAAAACCGATATAGAAATTGATCTGACCAATATGCGATGCGACCAGTAAGCCCCCGAATCCTGCCAGTGCGGAGCCGATAATAAATGTTATCGAGATTATCCTGTTTACATTCACACCTGTCAGCATCGCCATCTTCCTGTCCTGGGCTGTCGCGCGCATCGCTTTCCCTATCTTTGTAAATTTTATCAATAGAGTCAAAGATAGCATGATGACAGCGGTTGAAGAGAAAATAACAAGGTCTGTAGAACCGAATACATGCGCGTAGGGTTCCATAAAATCAAAGTCCGGGATAAGATTTGGGAAGGGGAGGAAGTCTGAAGTCTGTGCCAGGAGGACATAGTTCTGCAGAAAGATCGACATGCCTATAGCGCTTATTAACGGTGAAAGACGCGGGGCATGACGAAGGGGTTTATATGCTATCTTCTCTATGGTAAAGCCGTAAGCGGAGGAGTATATAACCGCAACCAGTGACGCTATGACAATAATCGAGATCTGTGGGTACCCATAGAGGGTCAGGACACTTGCAACGATCAGCCCGGTAAAGGCGCCGATCATATAAATCTCGCCATGGGCAAAGTTGATCAGCTTGATGATTCCGTAAACCATCGTGTACCCGAGGGCTATCAGCGCGTAGATGCTGCCTCTTGTAAGGCCTCCGAGAAACAGTTCAATGAAATAATCCATATAGTCTTATTTCCATTAAGGAGTTGCTTTGAGCAGATTTTTTGAGTCCTTTGTTCGTCCTTCCCCGAAAAATCGGGACAGGCCTGAAAAGCCTATATAATTTTGCACAATTTCAGGTCTAAAAAAATTATTATAGCATGTAACTCTTAATCAATATTATGAAAAAAAGGGGTCAATAGCTATAAGGCAGGGGACCGGGGGGCTCAAAATAGACTTGAAACGTAAATTAGTCCTCTCCATACTCCAAAAGAGACACCGAAAAAAGTAATTATGCCTCTTTTTTTGTTTCTAAAGTGAAGACCACCGATGAGTGCCTGTAAGGGTTTAACATGCAAGAGAACAATTGGACTAACAAGAAACTTGAAAAGTTAAGAGAACTCTGTAAAGTCTTTCAAGATCAATGACAGGTTATGCAGATACTTCCATGTAAGTTGAATAAGAGTGAGGAGAGGGAATATTGCAGCCATCTTCTCGAAGGCCATCAACATGAAATTCAATGGCTTCTTTTATGGCTTTTTCGACTTCTTCTCTTGTTGAACCTGTAGCTACGCAACCTTCTAAATCAGGTGAGTAGGTAGAGAAACCAGTCGCTGTTTCTTCTATAATAATTAAATATTTCATTTTAACCCTGCTTGTTTAAGTATACTATTTAACGTGCCTTTTGCCAAGTCATCATTTGCTTTTCCCGCTATAGTTACAAGCCCTTGCTTCGTAGGATGTTTATATTGCCTGTGACTTCCACGAGTTCGAACTATAAACCACTTTTCATCCTCAAGCATTTTCACAACATCTCTTATTTTCATACGTCATTATAGCATGAAATTTTCGATGAATAAGTTTATTTATTAAGTCAATATGTTAGTAATATTACTGATTATCGTTTGGTATTTCCCCGCTATTTCACTTCAACATATACACCTTTCTGAACCTGATACATGGAGAAGCCCACACCTATGGCATCACCTTTTTCATCAAAACTGATCTTTCCAAGAGGGGTATCCACATACCCGGATTTCAGCGCCTTTGAAACCGCATCATAATCAGTAGAGCCTGCTTTATCGACTGCGTTCAGCAGGGCCTGAGTAGCGGCATAGGCGTTGAGGAAAAAAGCTCCAGGATCTGAACCGTACGTATTCTTATGTGCTTCGTTTGCCTCGATCGCCAGCGGATTTGTTGATACATCTTTTGGTCCTGTTGCGTATACCCCTTCCGCATATGCACCAGCAACTTTAATGAATGTGTCATCTTTAACGCCGTCATCGGAAATAAATACTGTCTTCATCTTCTTCTTTCTCATCAACATAACGATCTTTGAAGCCTCCGGATGATAACCGCCAAATATAACGGCTTCAGCCCCTGAATGCCTTATCTTCTGAACAACCGCAGAGTAATCAACAGCGCCGGGGGTAACACCTTCGTAAAATACCAGTTCAGCCTTGCCGGATTGCTCAACGAATATTTTTGCAAATTCGGCAAGCCCCTTACCATAATCGCCTTTATCATGAAGTACCGCTATTTTTTTGAATTTTAATACATTAAGCGCAAAATCCACTTCAAGCCTTGCCTGCGCGTCATCAGAAGCTATGGTGCGGAAAAAATTGGGGTAGTCACCGCTCTGGGTCAGTCCCGGGTTGGTTGCCGAAGGAGACATGACAATAATTTTGGAATCTTTGTAAATACCAAGGGCGGCCTTGGTGGCAC
>CAXMSH010000197.1:2682-3079 GCA_964195875.1 Thermodesulfovibrionia bacterium | reverse complement strand
AGAGCGATGATCAATGTCGGCAAATTAATGTATTCATACGGCGGTGGTGCCAGCTCTGTTGAAATACCTAGTGACGAATACCTTAAGGAAAAAGGACTTATCTGATAACATCAAACTGCTGAGGAAAGAATAGTAAACAATGGGAATAGTTCTGATATTCAGAATTATTCCCAATTTTTTGTTTATTATATGGAGGCACTTGCACAAGTCTCTATTTGTCATTCCCGAGTGTCTTTATCGGGAATTCAGTATTTTATAATAAATAAAGAGTTCTGGATACCCGCCTGCCGGCCGGCAGGCCCGCCGGAGTTTATCCCGTACTCGATACGGGGCTAGTATAACGGCAAAAGTGGTTTGTCATAGCTTTTATAAAAGGCTCAGGTGATATGTTTATTAT
>CAXMSH010000197.1:0-2672 GCA_964195875.1 Thermodesulfovibrionia bacterium | reverse complement strand
GGAGTCACTTGCAAAAGTCTCTGACAAATCGCTTTTGCTGTCATTCCCGCGAAGGCGGGTATCCAGAAATCTTTGTTTTATAGAGAATACTGGATTCCCGATTAAGACTTCGGGAATGACGAATAAAGACTTTTGTAAAAGGCTTAGATGCTCTGTTTATTATGCCGAAAACCTCAATACCCAGGATAGTCATATCAGGACTCAGGGGCGGGAGCGGAAAGACGATCCTCTCTGTCAGCCTTAACGCTATATGGAAGGAGAAAGGCGTCAGGGTCGCTCCTTTCAAGAAGGGCCCTGACTATATTGACGCAGGCTGGCTTGCGCTTGCGGCAGGCAGACCGTGCTTCAACCTCGATCTCTTCATGATGAAGCCGGATGATGCCCTGCGTTCTTTTATAGACCATACCCCCGGGTCGGATATAGCTGTGATAGAGGGCAACAGGGGGCTATATGACGGGGTTGATCCCAAAGGTTCATACAGCACTGCTGAACTCTCAAAGCTCCTCGCCTCGCCGGTGATAATAGTTGTTGACTGCACAAAGGTCACGGGAACTGTTGCCGCGATGGTCCTTGGATGTCAGATGATCGATCCCGGAGTCATCATCGGAGGGGTAGTCCTCAATAATATCGCAAGTACCCGCCAGGAGTCAGTAATAAGGAACGCTGTAGAGCAGAGATGCGGACTGCCGGTGCTCGGCGCCATACCGAGGATGAAACAGGACCCATTCCCTGAAAGGCATATGGGTCTTACGCCATTTCAGGAGCATAAGGAGATAAAGGGTTCCATATCCATGGTCCGGGAGATAGGAAGAGACTTCCTTGACCTTGATGGTATTCGGGATATAGCTGAAAGCGCCGGGCCCCTTGATATGACAGCGGAAAACCCGGCAACCGGTCCCATGACTTTTGAAGGGACCTCATCACCTAGGATTGGAGTTGTTCGGGATTCCGCCTTCCAGTTTTATTACCCTGAAAATTTCGAAGAGCTCGTTAAGCTGGGTGCGGAGATTGTTGAGGTGAGCGCCCTTACAGCAAAGGAACTGCCTGAAATATACGCGCTGTATATCGGGGGAGGGTTCCCTGAGACCCATGCTATCGCGCTTGCGGAGAACAAGGACTTTAAGATCTCTCTTCTTAAGGCTATTGAAGGCGGGCTACCGGTGTATGCAGAATGCGGGGGGTTGATGTATCTGGGTGACAGCATCTATATGAATAATAATTCTTATCCAATGGTTGGCGCGTTGCCTCTTGTCTTTGAGTTAGAGAAGAGACCGCAGGCGCACGGCTATACAGTGGTAGAGGTGACAGAGGATAACCCATATTTCCCCAAAGGGTGTGTCCTTAAAGGACATGAGTTTCATTATTCGCGTATAGTTGAGATTAAAGGAGAAGAGAGGGTTAATATGGCCTTTAAACTTCAGCGCGGTAAGGGGATAAAGGACGGTATGGACGGAATAACCTATAAAAATGTCTTTGCCACCTATACCCACCTTCACGCGATCGGCTCACCTGAGTGGACCCGTGGAATGATGTCTGCTGCCTGTAAATTCCGGGAAAACAAATAACCACTTGCATCCAGTGATTGGGGTCAGGTCTTGTTTCTTGCAATATCGAATTAAAACTGATAAAGTCAATATATGGCAAGACCGTTGAGGATAGAGTATGAAGGCGCAGTGTATCACGTTACCTCAAGGGGCAACGAACGCAAGCAAATATTCAAAGACGATCAGGATCGTGAAATGTTTCTTAACACGATAAAAAATGTCAGGGAACGATATAACTGGCTCTGCCATGCTTATTGCCTTATGGACAATCATTACCACCTGATAATAGAAACTCCGGAAGGAAACCTATCAAGGGGAATGCGACAGCTTAACGGTGTTTATACCCAGATGTTCAATAACAAACACAAACGGGTGGGTCACATATTCCAGGGTAGGTACAAGGCAGTCCTCATACAAAAAGAAAGTCATTTACTTGAAGTTTGCAGATATGTAGTATTGAATCCGGTCAGGGCGAAAAAAGTGCAGAAACCCAAAGAATGGAAGTGGAGCAGTTATAGAGGAACAGCGGGGCTAGAAAAGCCTCACATATGTTTAATAACAGACTGGATCCTGGGACAATTTGGAAAACGGAAAAGGCAGGGACAGAAGAAGTACAGGGAATTTATAAAGGCCGGGATCGGAGGAGAACGAATATGGAAGGATCTGAAGGGACAGAGCATTCTTGGGAATGAGGACTTTGTTGAGAGCTTGATTGACTATGTGAAGGGATATCGGGATATAAAAGAAATCCCCAAGAGCCAGAGATATGTTAGCAGCCCCGGGCTTAAAGTGTTATTAAATAGCAAAATAAGGGCAGATAAGAAACGACGGAAGGTTAAAGTTAAAGAAGCAGTAGAAAGGTATGGTTATACACAGAAAGAGGTTGCAGATTATATTGGTATTCATTACTCTGTAATAAGTAAATTAGTTAAAGGTGACTAAAATGCAAGAAACAAGACCTGACCCCATATACGCGTTTATAGATATCCGCCTTTCTGACAGTGCCCCTGACGGCAGTCTTTGGTAATATCTCCGATACTCCTTATTGTGCTTGTCAATTAATTTAATTTGGAGTAAACTCTGTGGAAGTCCGGAAGAATAATATAATAACTTATAGGAAATACGTGG
>CAXMSH010000196.1:0-3131 GCA_964195875.1 Thermodesulfovibrionia bacterium | reverse complement strand
TAATACTGTGCCAAAACGTTTATAATCACCTAAATAAATTGCTGTTAAAAGAGGAGGCAACATGCTTAGAGAAAAAGTGGAGGAAGCACTGAACAAGATAAGGCCGATGCTTCAGCGCGACGGCGGAGACCTTGAACTTGTTGATGTTCAAGCTGATGGCGTGGTGAAGGTCAAACTTAAGGGAGCGTGTTCTGGATGTCCGGGTGCTGCCATGACTCTCAAGAATGCGGTCGAAAACACTCTTAAGCAGGAAGTCCCTGAGGTAACATCCGTTGAGCAGGTGTGATAATAAGTGGGGGAGGGTATAAATGGAGCCTATAATCGTCTGGTATCTTAGAATGAGTGTCTTCTATTTTGTTGCGGGCGCTTTAATAGGAGTTGCAATGCTTATATGGCCTGATGAAGCAGGATACTATATATCGGTTCACGCTCATCTGAATCTCCTGGGCTTTATGTCCATGATGATTTACGGTGTAGGATATCATATACTTCCAAAATTCAGCGGGAGGAATATATACAGCTCCCTGATCGTGAATATCCAGTTCTGGTTTGCTAATGCCGGCCTGATCGGGATAGCTGTCAGCTGGCCGTCTGTTATGAGAGATCTGGATGCGTCACTCCAGAATAATATTCTGATTGTATCCGCTTTTCTGTCATTGGCATCTGTTATCCTTTTTGCCTTTAACATGCTCAAGACAATTAAAGCCGTAAAGATGTAGTGAATGAGAAGCTTCATAAAAAGACCACAGACAGGGAAATAGTAAAAACGGTTATTTACAAGATAGGAGAGGAGGTTAATATGACTACAAAATTAGATGTAAACAGGGATTCGGTAATCGGCGATATTATAAAGACGGTTCCCGGCGCCAAAGAGGTTATTCAGAAATACTTTGGTACGGGTTGCTTCACCTGTCCCGGAATAAATATGGAGTCAATCGCCTTTGGCGCTGCTATGCATAATGTGGACCCTGAGAAGATAATTAAAGAGATAAAAGGGCTTGATATCGATAAGAAGGAAGCATAGGTAGTTGGTATCTATTCCGGTATATTAGGTCCTACCCTATAAAGAAATAAATAAAGCTATTTCAATATGAACAGTAATACACCGGCCGCTTTTTTATAATAGGCTCTACCGGTTTTTGTATGGAAAATTGGATGACATTCTCCACTGTTCGTCATTTCCCGATTCATCCTTCGCAGTGCCACGGAGAACGGACAAGTCCCCGATGAATCGGGACAGGCGGGACAGGCCGGCAAACCTGTCTCTATTCGTCATTCCGGCCCTGGTCGCCTTCGGCGCCGCCAGAGGCGGGTAAACTTGTCCGGAATCGTTCCTTTAATAATGACAGCTTTTTTTTGATACCTTTCAGCTTGCCGCAGGGAAGATTATTTTGCCGTCAATACTTATAGTATTTTACATGTAATAATAATTGACATGGGCTGGTTTTTATGATAACATAATGCAGAGTATAATCTTAATATATTGAGAGGTGATTAATTATGTCAAGACTTGATATAAGATTTGATGTTGACCTCCCTGTTAATATCTTTTCAGATGATAACAACGGCGCAACAACAGGTGAGAAGGCCAGATTTTCCAACCTAAGCCTGGGAGGCGGCCTTATTGAAAGTGATAAAGCACATCATAACGGTGTGGTCAATATGAAGTGTAGTCTGCCTGAATACGGCAAACTTCAGGTTGTTGGTGAAGTATTGCGTGTTGAAGAAAAGGGTATTGCGATAAGATTCTTGAATAACCGTAAAGAAGAAAAAATAAAGTTATGGAAATACCTTAAGGAACATATGACTGATATCTCTACCTGTCCGTATTGCAGAAGTGAAAATATTGAAAAGTTGAGTAAGTGTGATGCCTGCGGACTGAGTCTGGACTTTGAATCCACGCGTTATTTATCAAAGCATGAGAAATGGTCGTTTCTTAAGAAGCTTGCCATCAAGAGCGAATTTTTCTCGGCTGATGATATTTTAAGAATACATAACTTTGTGGATAATGATATCCTGGGTATTAGAAGGCGCAGGGAATCTGACAGGGCAGATTCGGGCACAGGCATGACCTTGAATGGTTTGGGATTAAGCGTCCTGCCTGATGATCTTTCAGGTATCACATCACTGAAAGAGGCCAAAGGTATTATAGAGAAGCAGAAGCTGGTCGAGGCCCTGAAGAGCCAGAACAACAATATTTCAAAGGTTGCGAAGGTCCTTGAGGTGAGCAGGCCCTCAGTTTACACCATGAAGAAGAAGTACGGGGTTTAGAGTTGTATTTCCTTAATAATTAAATTCCTAATTGACTTGCGGATAGATTATCAGTAACAATAATTCATAGCTCAGGAAATTAAATATTAAAGAGGGAATGAAATGAATAAAGAATGGTCAGCAAATATAGACATTAAGAAAATAAAATGGTTAGCAGTATTTCTTTCAATAATGCTATGTACCTTCTCAGCCGGTTTGGCATTTGCTGAAGATAATATTGCTGCCGGGTCCGCAGATGGTAATATTGGTAGATTCATTGCAATTAATGGTAAGGCCACTCTCACAAGGGACGGGATGAATGTCAAGATTGAGGAAGGGGAAAGTTTTAAATTATATGATATTGCTGAAACAGAAATTGATTCAGAAACTGATATCACCATACATGATGATAGTCTAATAGTTGTTGGCGGGACTCTGAAATCAAAGCTGGAATTGAAAGAATATTCACAGGACTCTGAGAAAAAAGGAGAAACGTATTACTATGCCCCTTATGGAGAAATAAGAGTAATGTCATGTGATGACAGGTTTAATATAGAAACTCCTTATGCGGATATTTCAGCGTACGGTGCTCTGGATTTTGAAGTATGGGAGAGACAGATAGACAACAAAACCGAAACCTGTGTGGCTGTTTTTAAGGAGAAGTAGAGGTTGAAAATATTGACAAATCAATAGAAGGATCAGTCAAGGTGACAGCACTTAAGATGAGTTGTGTGACTGCCGGAGGTGTTCCATCAGAACCAGTGAGTATCCCTGATGATCTTTTTGAAATGCTCAGGAGTAAAGGGGACAGGCATTTTGGCGAGAATATATGTTGCGGGGAGTGCGGAAAACTTAACCCGGCAGGCTTGTGTATTCCTGAT
>CAXMSH010000195.1:0-3136 GCA_964195875.1 Thermodesulfovibrionia bacterium | reverse complement strand
GCTAGAACTGTGAACCTGAATAGTCACAGCATTTTAATTATTTTTCGGGCCCATATGCGGATAAATATGACACTTTCAGCAGAGAACATCTTACTGATCACTGCTATCTGAGTCCCCTAAACTGTCCATGATCTTCTTATCTATGCGTTGCTTTAAACCATCTTCTTTTTCATGAAACTCAAGGGACTTTTTCCATGCATTAATCGCATCTTCCTTCTGATCAAGCTTCATATAAATATCTCCCAGGTGCTCAAGAACAACCGGGTCGTCCTTAACAACCTCAGAAGCCATCTTTATCTCCCTCAAGGCATCTTCATACATGCCTTTCTTAAAATAGACCCAGCCCAGACTGTCGCGTATATACCCGCTGTCCGGCTCCAGTTTGACAGCCCTGTTTATAAGTTCAAGAGCCGTATCGAGATTTATTCCCTTATCGGCATAGGTATATCCCAGATAATTGAGGGCATCGGCATGGTCAGGGTTAAGCTCTATTGTCTTTTGAAGCGTTACAAACATATCTTCGACCCTGTCCGTCTTATCATATAAGATCGCAAGATTAAAATTAATTTCAATATTTTCCGGTTCAACTGCAAGTCCGGTATTTAAAACCTCCTCGGCCTTTACATAATCTTTTGTCTGGATATTTAATATGCCTAAATTAATGAGGAAATCGATATTGTCTGGATTCTGTTCAGAAAGAATCTCAAACTGCTCAATAGCCTCCCCATACTTTTTCATCAACCCCAGCAGTTTACCGAGCAGGTATCTGACGTCCTTATTGGCGGGTTCTATAGAAATAATCTTAAGCAACTCTCCTTCAGCTTCGTTAAACTGCATCCCGTCAATATATAAGTTGGCCAGCATCATATGAATTTCAATATTACCAGGTTCTATTCCGGTAATCTCCTTCATCTCCATGACCGCATCCTGTACTTTTCTCAACTTAAGAAGAAGCCTGACAAGACTTCTTCTTGCCTCAGAATTATATGGGTTCTGCTCCAGGGCTTCCCTGTAATTCTCTATCGCCTTTTCCATCTCGCCGGTAGCCTCATAAACATAGCCGAGAACATGGTATGCGGCATTCAAGGACGGTGTTAATTCAAGAGCCTTTTCAAGCTCATCGATTGCATTGCCGTATTCATTCATGTCAGCAAAAATTCTCCCCAGATAATACCTGACAAAACCGTTGTATGGATCTCTGGAAACAGCATCTTTCATTATCAGTAATGCCTCATCAGCCTTACCGTCTTGTATATACAGGTGGGCAAGATGCATGTAAGATTCGATCTTTTCAGGTTTAGCTTTTATCAATCTGTTATAAATATCTATCGCACCGTCAAGATTTCCCTGCACAGAGTATATCTCTCCCAAAAGTGACAGGGCCGGCACATAGGTCGGAGCCTTCTCAATTGCATTCCGTAAAATCCCTGTCGCCTCTTCCATCCTTTCGGACTTATAGTAAATTCGGCCGATCTCGGTCTTCAGATGAACCGATTCAGGATCTGCTTTAAGTGCTAGTTTCAGGTGTTTTAAAGCCTCCTCCCAATCCTGCGAAGCCTCCGCCTCAACAGCAAGGATATAATGATAATAGGATTCACGGGGGATCTGCGGTGTCCCCATCTTTCCAGTAGTCGAACATGACAACAGTAGAAAGACAGAAAGGAATACAGGAAGATATATCAGCCTTTTACACATAAATTTATTATGACATACAAAAATATCAAATGACAAACTCGCTCATAGGTATCAGCATTATATTTGCCATATCCCGAAATGGGGAGAACAGATATTTATTAAGTAATTAGACCAGTTAATGAAAATATCCATAACGGCCTGCCAAGTCCCGGTTTAAGTTGCTTATTATAAAGCTTACATGCTAAATTTATTAATTAAATGAGAAACTTTTTACAAGAGTTTAAAAACACCGGAATCCTCGTAATCGGCGACGTTATAGTTGATCATTATATATTGGGGAAGGTTAGCAGGATATCTCCGGAAGCCCCTGTGCCTGTTGTTGAGGTTGCAGGGGATAACCTTCTTATGGGTGGAGCAGCAAATGTCGCCAACAACATCGCTTCTCTTGGCGGAAAGGTCTTCATATCGGGAGTAATTGGAAGAGATGAAATGGGGAACATGCTTACACAAAAAATGAGGGAGAAGGGTATAAAAACAGATGGTTTAATCATTGACAGTGGAAGACCCACGACAGTTAAAACGAGGGTAATCGCTCATAACCAGCAGGTATTGCGCTATGACAGGGAGGACAAATCGGTAATTAACCGAAAGATCCAGTCATCATTACTGAAACAGGTGGAAGATCGTCTTCATGAGATAAAGGCCGTAATAATATCGGACTATTGCAAAGGAATTATCACAAAATCACTCATAAAAAATATCCTGCAGATCGTCGGCCCAGGGATATTTGTTGCGGCAGACCCAAAAACAGGGCATTTTGATTATTACAAAGGTGTTAATCTTATCACACCTAACATTGATGAGGCGTCTTCAGGTTCAGGCATCCATATAAAAGACGAAACAACCCTTGTAGCCGCAGGCAGGGCCCTGCTTAAAAAACTCAGGTGCCAGGCGGTACTGATAACCAGGGGCAGTAAGGGGATGACACTTTTTGAGGGAGAAGGAAAGGTGACTCATATCCCTACGTTTGCAAGGGACGTATACGATGTAACCGGAGCCGGTGATACCGTTATCGCCGCCTTCGCACTGTATCATTCAGCCGGGGCAAAATTAAAAGACGCGGCAAACTTTGCAAATCATGCCGCAGGAGTTGTAGTGGGTAAAATCGGAACTGCGGTGGCATCCCGGCAGGAAGTTCTGGAAAACATGAAAAGATGTAAACCTTGACAGAACATATGGATGAAAAGGGCTCACGGTTCAAGGTTAGAGAACGATGAAGATTGAACGATTTGAAGATATTGAGGCTTGGCAATCGGCACACTAATTGACTCGGAATGTGTTCCGTCTGACAAAGAAGCCAGGATTTGCGATGGAAGATCGCAAGGTCCCCCTTCTTTGTTTTCGCAAAGAAAACAGGGGGACAAGGCGACTAACAGTGAACCGTGAACCTAACAACTTTATTAGTTACGGATATGGATAATAAAAAATTAAAGAAGGTCTG
>CAXMSH010000194.1:0-3136 GCA_964195875.1 Thermodesulfovibrionia bacterium | reverse complement strand
GCCCTATCAGGGTATCGCTGAGTCTGTAGTCCTTGATACTGCCTTTCATATCCCCTATCTTTTTAATACCGACCTTCAGCCCAGAGCCTGTTTTTTCCGCCCGGACAATCTTCCCGGGACAGCTTAATACAGGATTTTCTGTATCACCACGCACTATTGCGCCTTCCAGCTGAGAAGGAATATCATATATAAATGCTCCTAAACCCTTAAGGGAGTAGTCGATAATCTTTACCCTGACAGGTTTATTATCCAGGAAAAACAAGGTATCCATGTCCGCGGGGTATCTATTGAATATTCTCTTGTCATTTTTCATATTATCTTCTTCCTGAAGCAGTGACTAAGCGGATAAATGAACCGCTAAAGTATAATAAAAACATATAGTTATGTATTATTATAATATATATGAAGATAATTTGTTATGTAAATTGATGTTAAGATCTTACAAAAGACGTTTCTTTTATTAAAGTAGATAATGACATCAGCTGAATGGTCTAACCCTTTCCAATTCAAGCGATTTTTAGAAATCCGGTTGTAAATCATACTAAAATGTGGTTAAATAGCTACCAGGAAACTCTCTCTAAACCCGTAATATGCATAAAATAACATTAATACCAGGCGACGGAACAGGCCCCGAGATAGTGGAAGCAACCCGGAGGGTGCTTGAAGCAACTGGGGTATCTTTTGAATGGGATATCCAGAACGCGGGGGAGGAGGTCTTCAGGAAAGAGGGGAGCCCTTTGCCTGAGAGGGTCCTTGACTCTATCAGGGAGAATAAAATTGCGCTGAAGGGGCCAATTACAACCCCTGTCGGTTCCGGTTTCAGGAGCGTAAACGTACTGCTCAGGCAGAACCTGGATCTCTTCAGCTGTGTAAGACCCTGCAAGAGTTATGAAGGGGTAAGGTCAAGATATGAAAATATTGACATTGTAATAATAAGAGAGAATACGGAAGACCTCTATGCCGGCATTGAATACCGCAAGGGCTCTGATGGCGCGAAGTCTATTATTGAGTCTGTAAGGAAGAGTTCCGGTCGGGAGATACGTGAGGACTCCGGCATAAGTATAAAGCCGATATCCGTTTTCGGTTCCGAGCGGATTGTCCGCTATGCTTTTGAATATGCGAGGAAGAACAAAAGGCGCAAGGTTACCGCTGTTCATAAGGCAAATATCATGAAATTTTCCGACGGGCTCTTTCTTGAAGTCGCCCGGGAGGTCGCTAAGCAGTACCCTGATATTGAATTTGAGGATAAAATCATAGATAATATGTGTATGCAGCTTGTTCAAAAGCCCGAGCTGTATGATGTCCTTGTCCTGCCCAACCTTTATGGAGATATCGTCTCCGACCTTGGAGCCGGGTTGATAGGCGGTCTCGGGCTGGCCCCCGGTGCGAATATCGGTGAAAAATATGCCGTCTTTGAAGCGACCCACGGAAGCGCGCCTAAATATAAAGGCCTTAACAAGGTGAACCCGCTGGCGGTTATGTTGAGCGGAATTATGATGTTGAGGCATATCGGAGAAACATCCTCAGCAGAAAGGCTTGACGGCGCGATCTCTTCCATCATAAGAGAGGGAAAGTCTGTTACTTATGACATGAAACCCACACCTGATGATCCTTCTGCTGTAACCACATCCGGCGTTGCTGACGCGATTATTTCAAAACTGAACTAGATATCTATGGACCCTGGCCCTATTAGTTTTATCATCATCATAATATGTCTCATTCTCATCGCCATCCTTTCAATCTCTGAAGTAGCCTTTATCGCGGTAAACAAACTAAAGCTTAGACACCTGATTGAAAAAGGCAACAGCAGAGCTAAAACGGTTCAAAAGATTCGTGAGGAGCATGACAGGTTCTTCAGCGCGGTAATACTTTCCGGAAACCTCTTAACGATTTTTGCCACATCAATAGGGACAGCAATTGCGCTAGACTTTTTTGAAGAGAGCGGTATTATCGTCGCAACTGTTGTAATGACCGTTCTTACCGTTGTTTTCGGGGAGCTGGCTCCGAAGACATTTGCCGTAAGCCATGCTGACAGGATCGCGCTGGCTATGGCAAAACCATTAGACATTTATATTAAAATAATCTCTCCTGTTGTCTGGGTATTCAGCAGACTCTCCAACCTTATTATCCGCCGGGTTAACGGAGGAGAAATAAAACCATCTTCCCCGTTCCTGACCGAGGAAGAGATGAAGGCGATGATAAGCATAGGGGAAGAGGAGGGAACGCTGGAGAAAGAGGAGAAGGAGATGCTCCATAACGTATTTGAGTTTGGAGACAAGGGGGTATCAGAGGCGATGGTCCCGAGGACCGAGATAGCGGCTATAGAAGAGGATGCCGTGGTTGCGGACGTCCTTAACCTTGTTTCAGAAAAAGGTTATTCCCGCTATCCTGTAATAAAGGGAACGGTGGATAACATTATAGGTATCCTGTTTGTTAAGGATATAGTCAGAAAAATGGCGGAGGAGGAGGTAAGCTCAAAGGCTCCGATCAGGAACTTCCTGAGAGATGCCTACTATATACCGGAAAGCAAGATGGTTACGTCACTCCTTGATGAAATGCAGAAGAAGAAGTTCCATATCGCTATTGTAATTGATGAGCACGGGGGTACGGCCGGGCTTATTACCCTTGAAGATATCATGGAAGAGATAGTCGGCGGACTTCAGGACGAGTTCGAGACTATTGAGGCAGAGAAAGAGGTTGAGGTGGTAGATGAAAGGACCATTCTTGTCTCCGGCTCTACCGGGATTGACGAGATGCATGACCTCATAGGGGTTGAGATAGAGAGCGAAGATTATAATACGATAGGCGGCTTTATATTCGGCCTTTTTGGACATCTTCCAAAGGTTGGGGATCAGCTCAGGTACAAGGACGTGAAGTTCCTTGTAATGGAGATGGAAGGCAAGAAGATAGAGAAGATAAAGATAACAAGGATATAGCCTTATTTTTCTCATCTACGGCTTTATATTTTATATGCTTCAGGTTCCTATATTGATTCAGTTTGTTAATTTCAGCATAATAGGTCTTGATTAATTATATCCATACATATAGATATAGCAAATTATTAATATAGAAAGGAGACAATATGAGAGTAAAAGACCTGTTTTTTGTAGCTCTTTTAATAGTTTTAATACGGCCG
>CAXMSH010000193.1:0-3139 GCA_964195875.1 Thermodesulfovibrionia bacterium | reverse complement strand
GGGGTTGAGATCGGCGTCAGTCTTTCCACTCTCCTGAAGAAAGAAATAGAGAGTATAAAATTAAGAGGGCCTAAGATATTCATAAACCTCAAGGATGATATCCTTCCTGAACCCGGCGGCACCGGTTTCTCACTTCCTTTTTCTCTCAATAGAGTCTCTATTGAGGATGGAGAAGTCATATTTCAGCTAAAAGAGGACTCGTATTTCCACATGAGCGCCGTTAATCTCTCGTTAGAAGAGAAGGGAAACAATCAGTCTGAGGTTAAAGGCAGTCTCTTTCTCGATGAACTGGATTCAACCGTTCCTTTAAATATGATTTTAGATGCTGAGCTTCGGAATATTCAAAAAGGACATCTGGTAATAACATTGAGAGAACTTAATGACCTGCCTTATAAAAACCTCGCGTTCCTGAATGATAAGGAGATAAGAGGCGCGGTAAATCTGGGTATCGATATTTACGTAGAAGAGTCCCCTCGGGTCAGACTGCTTAGCCGGTTTCAGAAGATCAGCATTAATGGAGATAAAAACACCCGGTTGCTGGAGGACGCGTCAGGAGAGTTAGAGATATTATTGACTGCGGGGAAAGGCTTTGAAGTGTTTGGAATTGAGGGAACCGGCACGGTCAATCATTATATACATGGCAAGGAAAATGATCACAAGTATTCCTTCAAGGGAGCCTATAACCTTAATAGTCATGATTTAAAGATCGAAGATGTCTTTATATCCTCCTCACTCTTGGGCTCAGTGGAGATAAAGGGGAGTGTAAAGAGATTACAATCTGAATACCCTGAAATAAACCTCGATCTAAAGGATAATGATATACCTTTAAATGTGATAAAAGATCTCTTTACCGGCCCTGAGGCTGAATTTCTTGACACGGTCGCTATTGAAGGTCGTGGCAGAACAGCCCTTTCGATTAAAGGCGGGCTGAAGTCGCCGTCAGTTCATGGTTCCGTAAGCCTGAATGGTAACGGTTTAACAATAAAGGATCTCAAACTCGGCTCATTTAGTGCAGGTGCTTCTTATAAGTATGAAAATGGTGTGCTTGTCATCAAAGAAGCATTAATGAGGTCAGAGGATGGTTTAAGTATGGATAATAAAGTATATAACGGCAGGTTGAATAACCTGGAATTATCCATATCAGATATAACCTATAAGGATTCATCGGTCCGGACAGGAGATATTAAGCTAAGGGCCGATACGGCAGTCATATCTCAGGGGGAGAAGGGGGGGCAGGCAGATGGGATCATATCTCTATCCGCCTCTCTAACGGCTCTCCCTGAAGGTGAAGCCACCCGTGTAAAGGGCCTTGCTGATATAAAGATCACCGGGGGGAATTATTCAACTCCTGATGGTTACGTTGCCTGCGAGGGGATAGATACACTCTTCCGGAGCGATTTTGGATTCAATATCCCGTTTACCGAAGCAGAATTCAGAATGGACGCTGAAGCCGCAGGTTTTGAACTCCTTGTTGGAAGATTTTATGGAAATTTCAAAGACAAAGTTCTAAGAGCTAATCTTAAAGGAGGGTACAGCAGGGATGAGGACTTATTAAAAATTTCCGGGGCAGAACTGGGCCTGACAGATATTGGAACGGTACTTTTTTCCGGTCATATAGCAGAACTTACGGGGTCTCCTCATTTTAACGCGGATATCAATCTGACAAAACTCAATAACAAAAAGGCCTTTGACTTCTTTCTGCGGGAAACATTTCAGGAAAGCCTGTCTCTTCTTTCTCACATGGATGTAGGCGGTACTTCATCCATGCATATGTCTGCAAAAGGGACAACCGCAAGATTCAATGTCAATGGCGAACTTTCAGCCGTTGATGTTCATATTCTTGAAAAAGACTCGGGTTTCTCAGTTGAAGGGCTGAACATCTCTCTTCCCCTTGAAATTTCGTACCCGGAAGCGACTTATTCAGCAACCACGGAACGTTTCGGCTCTCTAAAAACAAGCGGGATAAAATGGGGAAACGTACAGATAGAAGAACTTAAGGCTTTTCCTGCTATCCGGCATAATGCCGTCATATTTAAGGAAGATATTGTTATACCGGTCTTTGGAGGGGATATAAGGCTTAAGGATATAAGGCTTGATAATATATTGAGTCAGGCAAGGAGCCTGCTCCTGTCAGTCCATATTAATAGTATAGACCTAGACGAAGTCACTCGTGCTTTCGATATTCCGAGATTCAGTGGTAATCTTTCGGGCTCTATTCCGAAAGCAGGGATTACAGACAACGACCTCGTTACAGAGGGTGAGATTACCCTGGAACTCTTTGGTGGTAAAATAAAGGCCGGAGACCTTTCTGTCGATAACATCTTCAGCTCAGTTCCTTCGCTTAAGACCTCTATCAGCATTGAAGGAATAGACCTTGGTGAAGTGACAAGCACATTTGAATTCGGCCATATATCAGGTATAATGAGCGGATATGTAAATAACCTTGTTATCGCCAATGGCCAGGCAGAAAGTTTTGAGTCTTCCATCGAGACCATTCATAGTAAAGAAGTTAAACAATGGATAAGCGTTCAGGCCCTTGAGAAGATAACCGTTCTTGGGGGATCTTCAACCTCGGTCTTAAACAGAGGCATATACCGCCTCTTCAAGAAATACAGGTATGAAAAGATCGGTTTCAAGGGTTCATTGAGAAATGACAACTTCCTCCTTTTAGGTGTTCAATCTGAAGACAACAGGCGCTATATCGTAAAAGGAGGACTCCTTCCGCCAAAAGTTGATGTTATAAACTATAATCAAAATGTCTCTTTTAAGGAGATGGTCGAAAGGCTTAAGAGAATAAACAAGATTAAGTGATAAATAACTACTCCGCAGCAAGTCTACGGGTTATCAACTACCGTCATTCCCCGACGAGTTTACCCGCCTCTGGCGGCGCCTAAGGCGACCAGGGTCGGGACAGGCCCGAGGTCTTTTAATCGGGAATCCAGAATTCATTTATTTTTATTGCATTATGTTGTATTGTAATATTAGTTTTAACATCATGGAACCACAGCCAGAAGTAGGCGCTTCCAAGCGTGGTCACAGAGGAACATAATGATACTAAAAAGAGACAAAAGACTTTTTTCTCTGTGTACTCCTGCCTACCGGCAGGCAGGCGTTGAGTGAAACGAATCATTTTATTTTA
>CAXMSH010000192.1:0-3163 GCA_964195875.1 Thermodesulfovibrionia bacterium | reverse complement strand
CCTGGAAACCGGCTGTCAGTAAGACATAATTATTGTAAAATGGTAATGGATGAAGGAGAAGGTTGTCCCAGGTAATTTCTGATAATGACCGTTTAAAGAGTTTAGTATGGGCCCAGATGATTCTTCTGTTTCTGTTTTTTCTCTTCGTACATCAATTTATCAGCCATGGAAAGCAAGCCATCAACCAAATTTGGTTTCTCAGGATTGTAGAGCACCGAGCCGATACTTAAAGACAATTTATATTCTCTTTTTTTCTATTATTGTTTGAATCCATATTTGATCTTAAACGGTTAATTACCTTATCCATTTTTACCGGTGAATTTCCTATAAGCAGGACCGCAAACTCATCCCCGCCAATCCGTGCAATGATGTCGGTATCCCGGAAGCTTTCCTTGAGGACAACAGAGGTTTCTATTAACGCCATATCTCCTGTATTATGCCCCATGTTATCATTAATAGCCTTCAGATTATCAAAATCTGCGGATATCAAGAATCTTTCCCTATTGTCGCGGCTGGCCAGTTTTATCTGCTGTTCAGCAAGGGCAAAGAACCCTCGTCTGTTGTATAGGCCTGTAAGTTCATCGGTAAAAGACAAAGCGCGTAACTTTTCTTCAACCTCTTTAAGTCTTGTAATGTTTTTTGAAATGACATTTACAGCAATAATATTCCCATCCGAATCATTCATGGGGCTGAAGGTTTGCAGAAAATATTTACCGTCCCTTTCACTTTTATATTCATGTTGTTCAGGCTCGCCTGACAGTAATACCGCATCGACCTTGTCTGAAAATATTTTTGTTTCATTTTTTGAATGAAACTCACTGTATGCCCGTTTAATCAATTGTCCGTTCAGCAGTCCCATCCTTGACATGTGCTTTTTGTTTACAAAAATATATTGGTAATCCTTATCAACTAAATAGATAGAATCATCAGTAGAGTCAATTATGGAGCAGTACAGATTGTTTCTTTCCTGTCCGTCCTGCTTTAAAACTTTGCATTCCTTAAGCATCTCTTTCAATTCAGCGTTATCCTGGCTGTTTTTTTTCAATTTATTCTTTGGCTGGCCTTTTGTCTTATCTTTTCCTGCCATAATGCCCCTTTTAAAAGAGTTGTTATATTTCAAAGATGGTTTATAAGGTGAAGATTATAATACACAGTTTTATTATAAACCCACATTCAAGGAGCAAGTGCAACAGTGGCGACTTCGGCTGGGGTTTTATAACCCAGGCATTTCCTGGGCCTGTTGTTAATACGTGATTCCACCCATGCCACCTGCTCGTCCGTTATCTTACTGAAGTCCGTGCCTTTTGGGAAGTACCTCCTGACCATCCCATTAACCTGTTCGTTGGATCCTCTCTGCCATGAGGCGTAAGGACGAGCAAAATAGCACCGTGTTCCAATAGCCTCGGTTATCTCCTCGTGCCGGGCATTCTCTGTGCCGTTATCAACTGTGAGAGAGCGTCTCGCCTTCTCAGGCAGTTTCCGTAGCCTGCGTATTACGGCATCCTTCGTTTGCTCTGAGGACTTCCTCTGTAGCCTTGTAAGAAACATGTATCTGCTCTTGCGTTCCACCAGAGAGTTTAGGGCTGCAAGGCTCTTCCTCGATACCAGCGAGTCGCCTTCCCAATGCCCGTAACGACTTCGGTTATCCGCCGAGATGGGCCGTTCTTCGATGGGAACCCTATTGGGTATCTTGCTTTTACGCTCTTTTCTGCCGATCCCCTTATTCCTGCGTTTGCGATGACCACGCACAAGTTGCCCTATCAGTTCCTCCCTCCCTTCTGTATTTGGATGATAGATGTACTGGTATATGGCCTCATGGCTTATGCTGGCGCCACGGATCTCCTGGCCTATCTTACCTGCTATCAGCTCAGGAGACCAGCCCTCCTCAAGCTTATCCCGTACATATGCGACTGTCTGCTTGTCCTTGAGCCTCCCACGCTGCCCAGATTCTTTCTTGCGCTTTACTGCCCGCTCATGCGCCCTGTGTGACAGATAAACCCTGTACGCAGGCGTGCCATTGCGCTTCAACTCCCTTGAAAGTGTACTCGGCGACCGCCCCAGTTCTTTTGCTATCGCACGAAGGCTCATGCTATCTGATTTCATCTCCGTTATCCTGTCTCGTTCCTTTAAACTCAATTGCTTATATCCTTTTACCATAATCACTTAGGGTAACTTTATTGCAGCCCCAAGTGTTGCACTTCCTCATTGAACTAGCGCCTCCCTGAATAAGCTGTTAGAATTAATAGTCATATAAAGGATTCAGGGGTTCAAGTATTTTGATCTTTATTGATTATATTTTTTGACCTTCTGTACCTTTGTGCCTTTGTGCCTTTGTGCCTGTGCCCCTCTCTTTTAGAGTCTCATAACCAGCTCATTCAGCGCCGGATACTCTTCGGCTGATAGTGAGATGTCCTCTTTTAAGAGCCTTAAGCCCTCAGGAATATATTTTAAAAAATATCTCTTATTTTTTACAGTTGAAAGAAACCCGTACGCGCCGAGCGCCTGCATGTGCCTCTGAAGCCGGCAGGGCAACATCGTCTTCCTGAAGATATCAGAACTGAATTCCCCTCTGCATCTGCCTTCTATCATCTCAATATAGTAATTTATAAGTTCTTCCCTGCAGACATCCGTAAGCCTGTGATAAGGGTCCCACATTATTGATACAAGGTCATAGGCAGGAGGTCCCATCCTTGCCCCCTGATAATCTATAAGGCGTGGACTCCTGTCACCTGTAATCATAATGTTCTGTGACTGGAAGTCCCTGTGAATAACGGTCCTGTAAAAAGTGCTCACCTTCTTAGCCAAGGCGCGGAATTCATTCTCCAGGTCTGATAATTCTTTTCCCAGCAGATTCCTGATACCCCTTATATATCTCTCCATGAAATAGGCTGATTCCCACAGCAGGTCTTTATATCCCAATACCCTTCTCTTAACAGGAGGGCAATCGGATAAATGCTCATATGGGATTGCGTGTATGGAAACAAGTATATCGATAACCCGCCTGTACATCCTCATCACTTCTTCCTCACTTCGCGGGCACTTCAACCAGCTGTAAAGTGAAAGGTCCCCCAGGTCTTCAAATAACGCGCCTGTATCATCGGGCATAACCTCAAGCAGTTCAGGAACCGGCACGTTCTGCCCGGAAAAAAAGACCGTCAGGTCA
>CAXMSH010000191.1:0-3168 GCA_964195875.1 Thermodesulfovibrionia bacterium | reverse complement strand
AAGGTATAATGTTTTATGTATAAATGGTTTCTCAGCATTCTGACATTGTTTCTGCTCTGTAATAGTGCATATGGTGAAATGCCTGTACTGGAGACTATTGAAGGCGCTGATCTTACCCTTAAATATGAATCACCCCTCAAGGACATCGTACCGAAAGTCCTGAAGGCTTACCCACGCGCCAGGACCGTTCTCAGGAAGAAACTGGGTTTTGATATCTCCTTTAAACCTGTAATTGTCCTTATACATACAGATCATGTGTTTAACAGGATGGCAGGAGGAAACAATCTGGTTAACGCGTTTGCTGTTTCAAATATGAATCATATATATATAGATTATTCAAAGATGGAGAGAACTCCATTTGATCTTCAACTGACACTGACACATGAGTTGTGCCACCTGCTTTTACATGAATACATTAAGCCTTACCATCTGCCCAGGTGGCTGAATGAAGGTGTATCACAGTGGGTCAGCGGGGGAATATCTGATATTATTAATTACGACGGTAAGAAGCTCCTGAAAGAGGCTGTCCTGTCAGGAAACTACATTCCCCTTGATGATATGAGCCGGGACTTCCCGGTTGGGGCGAACCTGTTTAAACTTTCCTATGAAGAGAGTAAAAGCCTTGTTGAGTATATAGATGGTGAGTACGGCGCTGATAAGCTGTTACTTATTCTGGAAAACCTGCGCAAAGGTGATAATATCGATGAAGCAGTATTTAATAGTCTTCCTGTTGACCTGAGCATGCTTGAGCGTGAGTGGCATATTTCTCTCAAGAGAAAATACACCTGGTACTCGTATTTTGCTGATAACCTTATATGGATTCTTTTTTCAGGAGCAGCCTTACTAACGGTGATCGGTTATATCAGGTTAAGGATTCGCATGAAGACTCATTTTAAAGATGAAGAAGATGAGGAGGAATATCCTTGATTTCGGTTTAAGGTGCTATAGTTACGATGAATCTATACAAAAGGTGTATACGCTTTTCTGATGAGTTTAAAAGGGTCCAAGGGGTCAAGGGGCCAAGGATTCGAGTGAACAAATAAAGATAAAAATCAGATCAGGATTTTTTATCAGGTTTCTTAATGTATGATCCGTTAACAGTCTTCTCACTTGGACCCTTGAACCCTGAAAACCTCGAATCCTTCTCCTTTTATTGTTTTGCACTTTTCACAATAATGCCGGGACATTCCCTCATAGCCTGCTCACTGTTTTGCCTGAAATGTTCCCAGAAAGGATATGTACGGCATTGAAATGGTCTAACCGTATAGATTGAACATCTCTTTTGGGATCCATCAAAGAAGACGCATTCAAAACCATCTTCAGCAAAACGTTCTTTAATGGAGAATCTGTTTTCGAAACGGTTCAGGTATTTCTGGATATAATCGATGGGATTAATTAGTAACAAAGTGGAAATTTGAAGAATTTCCTGTTGGTTGAGCCATATCCTTCCGGGTTCGCCGCTGCAGCATTTGCCGGTACATGTCATGCAGGCATCTGGTTTGAATGCGAAATCAAACCCTTCCTTTAGAATGATTCCCATATATTTATAATCCAAAAACGGCAGTTAGCCGCTGATTTACGCAGATTAACGCAGAATTTTAAATGAGTTGCAATAATTTCATATTTCACCTCACAGGTGAAATATGAAATTGACATATGTTTTTGTTTTATCTGTATTTATCCGTGTTTAGCTGTGGCTAATTGCTTTTTATAGGATAATCAATTGAGTGATTTATTTTACGGTCTTGGTTGCCGTTCTTAAATCATGCAATATGTCCTGAATGGACTTCATGTTTAGCCTTTTCGAGAAACGGATTTTGTCGATGTATTTGAAGTCATCTATTATATTGAGTAAGTCAGCCTTTTGAATAATATTATGAGGCGGCATATCATGCAGTTTTGCGTGTTTTTCTCTGATATTAAAAACTCTTCTAAAAACAGTTTTTTCTTTATCATTAAGTCTGTTGTAGCCGCTGATCTTTTTGTACTTGTCTTCAGGGTCACGGGTATAGTCCTTGTTCTGGATCTGCAGGTTCCTCAGAAAAAACGGTTCAAACAGTTTCTTTGTGTACAGTTTCGCCAGGATGATATCTTTTAATGAAAGCATATGTATTACATCATTGAGAGCATATTCTATCGCATCTGGAGGTAATGGTCTTTTTGTCCAGTTATATCGCTGATATTTTCTTTTCTTCTCCAGTCTGATATCGAGTTCAAAACCAATTACTGAATGAAGATCCTTCTTGTCATAATTTAGAAGTTCGACCGCTGGCCTTAAGTCCAGTATGGATTTTATAGTAATATCAGACGAATTTTTAAGTAAAGCCATGTCGCTCCCGGCATCATATATAACCTTCAGAATATTAGTGCTCTCAAAAAGAAATTTAAGAGTATTATGATCCATCTTGAATGGATCAATGATTATACTGTTCACTCCATCAAAGATTTGAATTAAGCATAATTTCTCTCCGTAAGAATGCAGATTGGATTCCGCTTCTATATCTAAAGCAATAACATGACACCCTTTTTCCTTGAATTTATTAAGATAGGTTCGAAGTTCAGATCTTTTTTCAATATATATGTAATTCATACGTTAACTTATGTCCTGCATTCTATGACTCTTTTATCCGTAATTATCACGTCCACCCTTATGTCATGAGGCTCGGAAGGGACTCTCTCAACAATCTGCTCTTCAAAGCTAAGAGCAATAGTTGTAATATGACCTTTTGATTTTAAGAGTCTCCTTGATCTATGGCTGAGGAGTTTATCATAATATCCTGCCCCGTATCCTATACGGTTACCATTGATGTCAAAACCTATTCCCGGGATTATCTCGATGTCTATCTCATTTACCTTTATACTGCGTCCCCTTGCGGCGATCGGCTCAGGGATTCCCATATAACCGATTGATAGTTCGGATATGTCATTAACTTCAAAGAGCTTAAGTTGCTTGTGTTCAGTGTCAACAACAGGGAGAGCCACTCTTTTCTTCAGTCTGAGTGTATTCCGTATTGCTTTTATTGTAGATACTTCAGAGCGGAAAGATGCATAGAATAATATGGTAGTTGCCTTTTTAAAGTAGTCTGAAGCAAAGAGTCTTTTTCTGATAGCTTCATCCTTCAATTTCCTGTTTTCATCAGTTATGCGGTCTCTTTTTTTTTAGCAGAA
>CAXMSH010000190.1:0-3172 GCA_964195875.1 Thermodesulfovibrionia bacterium | reverse complement strand
TACGCGGGTATGTTTTTGATGTCATCGCTCGCGACTGTATGTTTTCTTGGAGGATGGCATGGGCCTGATTTCTGGATTTTTTCTTATGTGCCGGGTTGGGCCTGGTTTCTTATAAAGGTTTACGCGTGCATATTCTTTTACTTCTGGCTAAGGGCCACTGTTCCCAGATACAGGTACGATCAGCTGATGGCCCTTGGATGGAAGCTCTTTATTCCGTTGGCGCTTGCTAATATAGTTCTAACGGCAATAATCAGGATACTATGATAACTGATGTATTAAAGAAAATATTCTTTGTAGAAATTATAAAGGGACTGGCACTGACCCTTAAACATTATCTGTCACCTTCTGTTACCAGGCAGTACCCTGAAGAGAAGGTCGTGCCTGTTCCCGGTTCGCGTGGACTGCATGCGCTTGTAAGAGATGAGAATACAGGAGAGGCAAAGTGTGTAGGCTGTGGACTGTGTGCGGCTATATGTCCTTCAAAATGCATATATATCTATACAAGCGAAGACGAGGAGCATAGAAAGGTTGTTGACAGATATGAAGTAGATACACTGAGATGCTTATTCTGCGCGTTTTGTGTTGAGGCATGCCCGTACGGCGCTGTTGTGCTTACCCCTCATTTTGAATACGCAGGGTACAGCAGGAGCGAGTTTTACTATACAAAGGAGAAGCTCCTTGGCAACTGGGATAAATTCATGGCAGGGTCTGAAGGAAGTAAATATTTTCAGGAGTTCTGGTACCCAAAATCTTCTGATTTTGGACCGACAGGGAAGGCTGAGAACGAGACCGGAGAAGTGACATGACATTACCTCAAATCTTTTTTGCGTATTTTGCCATCACGATAACAGGATTATCTCTTCTTGTTGTGACAAGGAGGAACCCTGTACATGGAGTCTTCCTGATGCTCGTCCTGTTTATTCATGTAGCGGTACTTTATCTATTCCTGAACGCGGATTTTCTGGCGGCTGTACAAATCATAGTATACGCGGGGGCTGTCCTTGTATTGTTTCTTATAGTTATTATGCTGCTTGATATCAGGAAGGAAGAGACAGAGAGAAGATTCAACTGGATCTGGCCCGCGGGATTGCTGGCTTTTGCCGCTTTCACAGTGTTTTTTATCAAGATACTAAGGAAGTTTCTGGTCTTTCCTGAGCTGGGTCAATATAGTATCCAGCATATACAGTCCCAGGGTAATATAATGACTGTGGGGAAGGTCTTATATGTCCAGTATCTTTTGCCGTTTGAGATAGCTTCACTGATATTGCTGGTGGCTATTATCGGCGCGGTGGTGCTGACAAAGAAGAGAGCTGAATAAAACATAACTCAACTTTTCCCCTCCCCTGGTGGGAGGGGATTAGGGGAGGGGGCTTTTTGTAAGGAGGTTTTTGAGTGGTTCCTTTAAGCTGGTATATAATGCTTAGTGCAGTGGTATTCAGCATAGGTGTTTTAGGCTTTGTCGCCAGACGTAATCTTATTATCGTCTTTCTATCGATAGAGCTGATGCTTAATTCCGTTAACATAAGCCTTGCGGCATTCAGTCATTATCTTCAATCTATGACAGGACAGATACTCGCCTTTCTTGTAATCACTGTCGCAGCAGCTGAGGCCGCGATAGGTCTGGCGATACTTATCGCTTTTTATAAGAACAAGCCTACAATCAAGGCTGATGAGATCAGTTTGATGAAAGGGTAAAAAAGAACAGGGTTTCCCGCAAACTTTACAACTACTGTAAAGTTGAGACTGCGGGACAGGCAGGAGTCCAGGGTTCTGGGGTTCAAGTGAGAAAATTGAAGGGATAAACAGAAAAACCGTACATTTAATATTTTTTGTAAATGTTGTAATAAATTTTAGTAAATAAATTATGATGAAATATACATTAATCCCATTACTGCCGTTAATAGCGTTTATCATAAACATATTATTCGGCCGCAGGTACATAAGAGATAAAGCTCACTGGGTATCAGTCCCCGCGGTATTAGGCTCTTTTGTGCTGGCGGTATCTGCTTTTATGGACGTTAAGGCAGGTGTTGTTATTAACCATAATATCTATAACTGGATAATGTCAGGTGATTTCAGTGTATCCATAGGTTATCTCATCGACCCTCTGACCGCCGTGATGCTGATTGTTGTCACTTCTATCAGTTCTCTTATCTTTATTTATTCAATAGGCTATATGAAGGGTGACGGCGGTTATTACCGTTTCTTTGCTTATCTAAGCCTGTTTGTATTCTCAATGCTTGTGCTTGTAATGGCAAACAACTTCCTGCTCCTCTACTTCGGATGGGAGGCGGTGGGTCTCTGCTCTTATTTCCTGATCGGTTTCTGGTTCCATAAGAGGTCGGCGGCAGATGCCGGCAAGAAGGCGTTCATAGTGAACCGGTTTGGGGACTTCGGGTTTGGTTTAGGAATAATACTAATATTCCTTACATTCGGAAATCTTGAGTATCTTAATGTCTTTGGTAACAGTGGTACCGTGGTTGGTCAGTCAATAAGCCTCTTTGGATACGAGGTTGATACCATTACCCTTATCTGCCTTCTGCTATTCAGCGGCGCCGTAGGTAAATCAGCTCAGATTCCGCTCCACGTATGGCTTCCTGACGCCATGGAGGGACCTACTCCGGTTTCAGCTTTGATACATGCCGCCACAATGGTTACCGCCGGTGTATTTATGGTTGCCCGCTGTAACCCTCTTTTCAGTATGTCAGAAGTCGCAATGAATACAGTTGCCGTAGTGGGAGGAGTAACGGCAATATTCGCCGCCACCATTGCGCTTGTGCAGAATGATATCAAACGGGTCATCGCGTACTCCACGGTCAGCCAGCTCGGGTATATGTTTCTTGCCCTTGGCGTTGGTGCTTATTCTGCCGGAATCTTCCATCTCTACACACACGCGTATTTCAAGGCCCTTCTCTTTCTTGCATCCGGAAGCGTTATACATGCTCTTCATAATGAGCAGGACATGCGGAATATGGGTGGACTCAGAAAATATATGCCTACAACGTTCTGGGTGTTTATTATAGCTACTCTGAGCATAACGGGTATTCCTTTTCTCTCAGGTTTTTTCAGTAAGGACGAGATCCTGTGGAGGGCATACCTTGGCGGTGACCTCGGCAAGTTCCTGTGGTTTTTAGGTGCATTGGCAGCGCTTCTGACCGCGTTTTATTCATGG
>CAXMSH010000189.1:0-3176 GCA_964195875.1 Thermodesulfovibrionia bacterium | reverse complement strand
TGTTTCCGGTCTGCCAGTGAACTGCTCGGGTTAAAAAATCAAGACTGTTTGAGTCCCGACAACGTCGGGAGGAGTTTCTTGATTTTACCGGGCAGGAGCGCAGAAGACCGGATAGAAACAAACTTGGGGTGCCCTTTTCTTGGTTCTTCATTTGGGCACGCAAAAGAAGAACCCGGGTGTGGGGTGGAACCCCACAGAGCTACTGCGCTTAAACCTCTCTTCTTCCTTCAAGCGACTTTGATAGTGTCACCTCGTCAGCGAAACCTATCTCCCCTCCAATCGGAAGACCGTAAGCAATACGGGTGACCTTTATCCCGTATGGTTTAAGCATCTGTGAAATGTACTGGGCCGTTGTTTCCCCCTTTGTATTAGGGTTTGTGGCGATAATGACCTCAGAGATATCCCCTTTATCGACCCTCCCGGCCAGTTCTTTCATCTTCAGCCTTTCAGGAGTCACGCCGTCGATAGGCGAGAGAGCGCCGAGAAGTATGTGATAAAGTCCCCTGTAGACCCCTGTGTTTTCAATAACGATCAGGTCGCTGGCTTCTTCCACAACGCAGATCTTTCCCCGGTCCCTGTGAGGGTCACTGCAGATGTGGCAGACCTCGTCTTCGGTAATATTAAAACAGTGACTGCAGAACCGCGCCTTCTCTTTTAAAGCGATAATGGCATTCGCCATTGAGATGGCCTCATCTTTCGGCATACTCAGGATAAAGAAAGAGAGACGCTGGGCGGTTTTTCTTCCGATACCCGGCAGTCTGGTCAGTTCGTTGATCAGATTTTCTACAACCCCTTTTCCCATCATCCAAGCATGTTCCCGAGGCCGGGTATGTTCAAGCCGCCTGAGATCTTGCTCATATCGTCACTGACCATCTGCTGTGCTCTCCGCAACGCCTCGTTTACGGCAGCAGATATCAGGTCCTGCAGCATCTCGATATCATCTGGGTTAACCACATCCCTCTCAATATTTATTGATATGATCTCCATCGCACCGTTTGCGGTGACTGTAACCATACCTCCGCCGGCGGTAGCTTCGACGGTCTTCTTTTTTGATTCTTCCTGTATCTTGCCCATCTCCTGCTGCATCTTCTGGGCATGTTTCATAAGATCACCAATCATCTTTTTAGACATAACAACCTCCTGTTCATTTGTTTAACGTTTTAATAAATTTTGGTTCTACTGTTTTTTGTGTTGATAATTGCATGTAATATGCTCCACTGTTCGTCATTCCGGCTTGTCCGGAATCAAAGAGGTGTAGGATTACCGCGATTCCGGACAAGCCGGAATGACAAAAGTTTTGGGTGCAAAATGACAAGTATGTTAATAGCATATTATTACACTTTAAAATCCACACTGTGCCCGGAAGAGCCTCTTTGTCTTTATTCTGTCAACGGTGAACCTTATACTATCTTTGACCCCTGTACCCTTGTCTTTTATGTATTATTATCTTCAAGGGAATTTATCTCAACGATAGAGCCGTTAAATATCTTTATCGCGTTCTGTACGATTGGTTCCGAGACAACCTTCTTTTTTGTATCGGCTGCAGTGTTCCTTTTTTCCTCTACAGGCAGGTCGACTATCTTTAGTCTTAACCTGTTGCCGGTGAGAAGGAGCAGTCTTTTTTCGATGAGAGATGAGTCCTTTCTTATCGAGTCCGCCAGCACCGACATCCCGCCGTTGAATCCTATAGTTAGTTCCGATGAATTGAGGTTTATTGCCCTGGCTTCCGACAGCTTGCATGCCAGGAGACGGTTCTCAACATCCATGTCCTTGAGGAGGCTGTTGAAGAGCTCTTTCTTGTCAGGAGATGACAATTTCTTGTCTGTATCTAAAGGAGCTGATGTCTCCTCTCTGTCTCTCTTTACTGTTTCAGCCTTTATAGCGTCAGCCTTTACAACTCCGGCTTTTATTGTTTCAATTTTTTTCACAGGTTCCTGCCGGGGAGTAGACGGTTCGGGGCTTGATATCTTCTTTAAGACGTCCTTGATTGAGACCATCCCCTTTATGAATGAGGTCCTTAGCAGTCCGAGTTCAAGTGTGTATCTTGGGTTTATGGCGGTTCTGACTTCATTTTCCAGCCGAAGAAATTCTGTCAGAAATAAGGTCAGCTGCTCAATGCCGACATCCGCGGCCTGGTCTTGAAGACCTTCTATCTCTTCGGTACTTAACTCCAGGAATTCTCCTGAGTCTTGAGTAATTTTTACAATCGCTAAATTTCTGAAATGTTCCACGAGTTCCCTGGTAATCATCCGCAGGTCATAGCCCCTTTCAGTAAGCTCTTTTATTATTGAGAGAGTGCCTGAGATATCGCCTGTCAGGATAGTGTTGGAAAGGTTCATTATGACCTCAGACTCAGGCAGTCCGAGGAGTATTTCAAGTTCTTCCGTCTTTATATCATCACTGAAGGCGTAGGCTTGATCAAGGAGGGTAAGCGCATCTCTCATGCTTCCGTCGGCTGCCCTTGCAAGCATCTCAAGCGCGTTATCGCTGATTTTTATATTCTCTTTCCCTGTTATCTTAAGTAATTGTTTCTTTATATTATCTTTGGAGATCCTGCGAAAAGCGTGATGCTGGCATCTTGACTGGATAGTCGAAGGCACCTTTCGTGGTTCGGTAGTGGCAAAGATAAATATTACGTGCGGGGGAGGTTCCTCAATAGTTTTTAAGAGGGCATTGAAGGCCTGCGTGCTGAGCATATGGACCTCGTCAATTATATAAACCTTGTATCTGCCGCTTGAAGGGGCGTACTTTACCGCTTCCCTTAACTCTCTGACATCATCAACGCCGGTGTTGGATGCCCCGTCTATCTCAAGAACATCAACGGAAGAACTCTCTGTTACAGCCCTGCAGTTATCGCATTCTCCACAGGGTTCACCTGAAGGGCCGTTTATGCAGTTAAGTGATTTTGCGACAATTCTGGCGGCTGAAGTCTTTCCGATACCCCGCGGCCCTGAGAAGAGGTACGAGTGCGCTATTTTACCCTCTGCCAGGGCGTTTTTTAAGGTCTTAACGACGGTCTCCTGACCTATAAGATCATCAAAGCGCTGCGGTCTGTATTTTCGTGCGAGGACAATATAACTCATAATTATAAAATAGGGTTAAGAGATTACAAGGTTCAAGAGAAAATACCAGGGAATAATTCCGTCACTTGAATCCTGAATTAAGAACAGCCATAC
>CAXMSH010000188.1:0-3191 GCA_964195875.1 Thermodesulfovibrionia bacterium | reverse complement strand
CACCGGGATATTCCAGCTTGAGAGTCAGGGCATGAGGGACATACTATTAAGATCAAAACCTGATGTTTTTGAGGACCTTATCGCGCTTGTTGCACTATACCGTCCGGGCCCTATCGGCAGCGGTATGGTTGAAGATTTCATAAACAGTAAAACCGGCAAAAGGTCCGGCAAAAGCAAGAGTCTTGGTTCAATATCAAAACTTTCACTTGCCCGTTTAGACGATATACTGAAGGAGACACACGGGATAATTCTGTACCAGGAGCAGGTAATGGAGATCGCCCATAAACTCGCTAATTTCAGTCTTGCACAGGCGGATATACTCAGAAAAGCGATGGGCGGAAAGAACCCTGAAGCGATGGAGAAACTTAAGAGTGAGTTCATTGAGGGGGCAAAGTCGAACAGGATACAGGGGAGAAAAGCTGAATCCCTGTTTAATATGATACTGCAGTTTGCGCAATATGGTTTTAATAAATCTCATTCTGCCGCGTATGCGCTTATTGCTTACAGGACAGCATATCTCAAGGCGCATTATCCTGTCGAATTCATGGCCGCCTCTTTGAGCGCTGACATGGACAATACCGACAAAGTAGTAGGGTTCATTAAGGAATGCAAAGAAATGGGGATAGATATTCAGCCGCCGGATATAAATAATAGCAGCAGGGAGTTTACCGTACACAATAATACTATCAGGTTCGGTCTCGAAGCGGTCAAGGGGGTAGGAAGCGCCGCAATAGAGTCTATTATTCTGGCAAGGGAAGAAGGTGAGTTTGACTCCTTAGTTGACCTCTGCTCAAGGATTGCGACCAGGAAAGTAAACAAGAAGGTAATAGAGAGCCTGATTAAAGCAGGTGCTCTGGATTCAATGGGGAAAAGGTCCCAATTAATGCACGCCCTTAACTCGGTCATGAATACCGCCCTTAAGGTTCAGCGGGAGAAAGACTCGGGTCAGAAAAGCATGTTCGATATGCAGGAGCCACAGTACGTACAGTTTCCCGATATTGAGGAATGGGATGAGTCTAAACGCCTGATAATGGAGAAAGAATCACTTGGTTTTTATATAACAGGCCATCCACTCAACAAGTATAAGGAACGGCTGGACGAACTGGACGTAACTCCAACCACCTCGCTTGCGCAGATGGCAGATAAGCAGAATGTTACCATCGGCGGGCTAATAATTGAATTCAAAAAGAAACAGACAAGGAAGGGTGATTTAATGGCTTACCTGACACTGGAAGATATCCATGGCACAGTTGAGATGATCGCTTTCCCTGATACATACAATGAATCCTTCAGTAATGTAACAATGGATACTCCTTTAATCATAAATGGTTATGTAGACAAGTCTGATAAGGGAGTAAAAGTGGTTATCAGGAATATTGAGCCGATAGAAAATTCTCTGAAATCCTCCCGGGCCGATTTCAGGGATAAAGACCCGGTCAGGACTCCATCAGATAAAAAATCATTGGTCCTTACCATAAATAATAGTACCGATATAAACAAGCTTTCGGAGCTTGATGAGATATTCATTAAACACTCTGGAAAACACTCTGTTTACCTTAAAATAATATCCCCAAACTACTGGGAAACCCTTCTCATGACAGACCGTCATATTAAACCATCAGAAGATATGTTGAAGGAGGTCGAGGACCTTCTGGGTCATGGAACGGCCGTGTTAAGTTAAGATGCTTTCATAATGAAATCGCTAATAATATCAGAAACCGTATATTTACTTAAAAACAATATCATATACTTAATAGGGTTCGAGGATTCTCCGCCACGGCGGACCCGTCTGCCGACAGGCAGGTTCGCTGAGGCGAACAGGTCGGAGCGACTCTTCTCGTAGACTCGCTTCGAGATTCGAGGGTTCGAGTGAATAAAAGCAAAAGAATAAGGAATAGACACGAATTTATAGTGAAAGAAGTTTTGTGCTTTTTTCTTTATCACTTGAACCCTTGTACCCTTGCCCCCTTGAACCCAATATAGTATTTATTAACTATTCATCCTTCAGGAGATAATATGCATAATTACCTTGATTTTGAGAAACCTGTTGCTGAACTGGAGAACAAGATCGAAGAGCTGAAACACCTTGCCGACGGCAAGGATATGAATATTACAACCGAAATAAAGAAGCTGGAGAAAAAGGCCATGACCTTAAGGGCCGATATTTTTTCCCGGTTAACCCCCTGGCAGAAGACCCTCATAGCGCGACACTCCGAAAGACCGCACACTCTTGATTACACAAGTCTCTTAATGAATGATTTCATTGAACTCCATGGGGACAGAAAGTTCTCAGATGACAGCGCTATCGTTGGTGGTTTCGCGAGGTTCAAGGATATACCGGTGATTGTTATTGGACATCAGAAGGGAAGGACTACCAAGGAGAGAATATATAGAAATTTCGGCCAGGCCAATCCGGAGGGATACAGAAAAGCGCTCAGGATAATGAAACTCGGAGAGAGATTCAGGATGCCCATAATCACCTTTGTCGATACACCTGGAGCCTGTCCCGGCATTGAAGCAGAGGAGAGAGGGCAGTCAGAAGCAATAGCAACCAACCTCCTTGAGATGTTTTATTTAAAGACACCTATAATCCCTGTTATTATAGGGGAAGGCGGCAGCGGCGGGGCACTTGCTCTTGCCGTTGGGGACAGGATTCTTATGCTCGAACACTCTGTCTATTCCGTAATCTCTCCCGAAGGCTGCGCGGCGATACTGTGGAAAAAGGAGGGCACTGAAATTGGACAGAAAGAATATGAGAAGGCTGCCGATGCCTTAAAAATAACAGCTCAGGATCTTTATGATCTTGCCATAATTGATGAGATAATTCCTGAACCTGTAGGCGGTGCTCACAGAGACCATAATGAATGCGCAAAGGGCCTGGAAGCAGTGCTGGAGAGGCATCTCATGGAACTGAAAGAAAAGCCCATGGACACCCTGATTGAAGACAGATACAGGAAGTTTAGAGAGATCGGGGTGTTAAACGGCATAGCAAATAATATGCAGAAATAAATATATATAATTAAAAGATATTATGTCTTTACTTCTTTCTTCTTTACTTCTTTCTTCTTCTCTTCCTTATTTTTTACTTTCTTCTCTTCCGTTAAAGAGTCGTAATCAACAAATTCCAGGATTGCCATTGATGAGTTATCGCCGTTACGGAACCTTGTCTTTATGATCCTCAGATAACCACT
>CAXMSH010000187.1:0-3244 GCA_964195875.1 Thermodesulfovibrionia bacterium | reverse complement strand
ATCTGAAGTTATAAATCGCCGTTCTTTTGATAGTAACAAACAATTTTTCATATTGTGTGCCGGATTATTTGTTGAGTTTCCTGCGGAGGTTTCGCAGGCTTACGCCAAGAAGGGAAGCGGCCTTTGTTTTATTGCCATTTGTATGTCTGAGGGTTTCTCTGATAAGAGTCTCTTCAGCGTCTTTCATCGGTGTGCCTATTGAGATGAAGACTCCATCTGATGCAGTTTCTTTTTTGGCTACATCAGGTTTCTCTTCCGCAGGGCCCTCAAGGTGCGGCAGTACATGAAACGGAAAGATACGCTCGGTATTTACCGGCAGCAACGTTGCTATTCGCGTCATTATATTTCTCAGCTCCCTGACATTACCCTTCCATCCGTACCGCTCAAGGAGATATATTGTTTCAGCGGAGAGTTCCGGATATGGTTCCGGCCAGCCCATCTCGGCAAATACTCTTTCGAGATAGTGTACGGAGAGTAAAGGGATGTCCTCAGGACGTTCACGCAGAGGGGGAAGATGTATGCGAAGAACATTAAGGCGGTAATAAAGGTCTTCACGAAAGAGGCCGTCATTAACGGCCTTATTAAGATCAATGTTGGTAGCTGATATGACACGCACGTTTATAGGAATGGACTTTTCAGCACCGACCCTGAATATTTTATTCTCTTCAAGGGCCCTTAGAAGGCGGACCTGCAGGTTAAGGGCCATGTCGGATATTTCGTCAAGAAAAAGGGTACCTTTATCAGCTGTCTCGAATCTGCCTTTCCGTGCCTTAATCGCTCCGGTAAAGGCGCCTTTCTCGTGTCCGAAGAGTTCTCCTTCAATAAGGGTTTCCGGAATAGCACCGCAGTTGATAGGTACGAATGGTTCTGACGACCTGCGGCTGAGGACATGAATGGCGCGGGCAATCAGTTCCTTTCCGCTTCCCGTCTCACCGGTTATCAAAACTGTCTGATCAGAGGCTGCTATCTGCGGCAGGTGTGAAAGTTTTATGCGCATTGCCGGAGAGCGGAAGAGGAAGTAGGGCTTCACCTTTGCCACCAGGGGGTCGACAAGGGTCAGGGACTTGTTTTCTGTTGCGGGTCTTCCTATGCTCGTCTCCACATTACGCGAGAAGCGGTGGATATTTATCGGTTTTTTGATATAATCGTCAACTATCTTTTTGACAGACTCAAGAGAGGTATCAACTGAGCTGTATTCCTCTCCTGCCATTACATAAAAGAGGGTATCAGGTTTACCCGCTTTATAGCCCCTTATCATCTCAATACATTTTTCATCAACAAGATCGATTACCGCAATGATCACATTAAGTTTCCTGTGCTGAAGTACTTTAACCGCGTTATCAGTATTACGGGCGGTTAAGACCTCGGCGCCGATCTCTTTAAGTGACTTACTGATGGCATCTAAAGATGCTTTATCATCATCGATCACAAGGATAGTGAGTCCGTTTAAATCAGGCATATGGTCTTCACTGAAGATAGCTTTTTCTTTCATTTTATACCTTCACACGCTCGGGTTATCCCTTGTTTTTGCATGAACAGGAATATATCGGTCAATCAGCTGCTTAACTCCGAAAGATCGTGACGGTTTATTATTCGGCATGATCCACTTCCGGATATTATATCAAATCTTTAAGGTGATTTATGGTTGTGATAATCAGTGACGGTTATTAACCGCGCGAGAACCTTACGTACCTGTCCCAGTACTCAAAGAGCTTTTTGGTTGCGTAAAGATCCAAGGTACAGTACCTTGCTATATTAAGGCATCTGCCCTGATTAAAGAGGTCGCCCACCTCGTGTCCGGTTACCCCTTCTTCTTTTGGGCTCTTTATGCCGAAAGCCCTGCACCACATGTGAAGGCTGAATTTTCTTCTTACAGAACCATAGAAGGTGAGCTGGTCAAGCAGATCAATATGCGTTGTGGAGCTGAAACGGTTAGGCATAAGGTCTTTGGTTGGTTTTATATTGTGGATGGCTGAGCGTATAATCAAAAACGGCGCGTCAAAGCTTCTACCGTTGAAAGTTATTATTCTGTCGTAATGCTTTACTGTATCCCAGAACCTCTTTAATATGCCGGCCTCTGTATCAGCAGTAAATTCGATGCCTTCTTCTTTTATGCTATTCCGGGTTTCACCCGGTGACTGGAAGTATACGGCGCCATTGTCAGTATCCGGGTTAAGCATCCCTATCGCGACGATCTCCCCTGTAAGCGGGGAGAAGGAGAGACCTTCTATCGCCTCCTGAACTTTCTCTTCCGTATCGGCAAACTTTAGTAAATATTCTTTTGACATCGCATCTAAGGTGTCAAAGTCAGTTCCGATCGTCTCTATATCTACAACCAGACTTTTTGTCATAGGAGTTTTTAACATGTTTACGTGGGAAGATGCAAGGAATGACGAGGCACAAAGGCACAAAGGCACAGAGGGGTAAAGCGCACAGAGCAAAGCGCCGGAGGCGCAAAGGCATCATGTGATGACCGGAAACAAATAATGGGAATAAACGAGAATTACCAAAGACCAATGACCAATATCGGTGTTATAATAATCCGGTCTTAAAAACTGTAATAACGAATAAAATATGAGCATAAAAGAGATTAAGACAGATTTAAGAAACTTTGCCGATAGGGATAGGGCCGTGATACTTCAGCGGTTCTTCAAGACCGGTCCGGGAGAATACGGAGAAGGCGATAAATTTATCGGCGTAAGGGTGCCTGATATCAGGAAGATTGCGAGCAAGTACAGGAGTGCTCCACGCAGGGATGTGTTGCGGCTTCTTAATTCTGATATCCATGAGGAGAGGCTTCTGGCGATTCTGCTTCTTGTCCGGGCATTTTCAGAAGGAGATGAAGAGAAACAAAAGGAGATATATGACCTCTATCTAGAGAATACCGGATTTATTAATAGCTGGGACCTTGTTGACGTCTCGGCAGAGCATATCGTAGGAGCATATCTTTTTAATAAGAGCAGGAAGCCCTTATATGAACTAGTCAGGTCTGACCTTCTGTGGGATAAGAGGATATCCGTTATGGCAACTTTTCACTTTATAAGGCGCGATGAGTTCGATGAGACGATAAGGATAGCAAAGATACTGTTATCCGATAGTGAGGACCTCATTCAGAAGGCTGTTGGATGGATGCTCCGTGAGGTTGGTAAGAGACATCTGGAGACCGAGGAGGCGTTCTACGCCGCCTTCGCCGAACAGGCTGCCGCCCTGGAAGCCGGTGGCGCCGACGGCGTGATTATCGAGA
>CAXMSH010000186.1:0-3246 GCA_964195875.1 Thermodesulfovibrionia bacterium | reverse complement strand
GATTCCTGCCTTCGCAGGAATGACGAACAGGGGCATGTCCTGTAGAGAATGACGCTATTGATTGTTTTTCTGGTCAGCAATGATATTTTTCCCTAACCCCTCTGCTCTATGCCCTATGCCCTGTGCGTATTGTTCGCCGTATCACTCATGTTTTAAGAACAGACATCTGTTATAATCCTCCTATGTTTGAAGCGTTTATATTAGGTATTGTTCAGGGAATCACAGAATTCCTGCCAGTAAGCAGTTCCGCGCACCTTATTCTATTTCCCTGGTTTCTGGACTGGGAAGGTATCGTGAACAGTCTCAGCTTTGGTGTTGCCCTTCATTTTGGTACTCTGATAGCCCTTTTGTTCTATTTCAGGGATGAATGGATAGAGGTGATCAGGACCGCGCCAAAAAAAGAAGGAATGATATGGAAACTGCTTGCCGGTACTATCCCCGCGGGGTTTGCGGGTTTCTTCTTTCATGATTGGTTCGAAGGGATAAGAAGCCCTGTTGTTATCGTTTTTACACTATGTGCTGTTTCAGTGCTTATGATACTGTCTGAGAGGGCCTACAAGGATTCAGGCCGCTTAGGGGTTGAACAGATCAGCCTTAAAGACGCCGTGATAATAGGTATCGCGCAGGCTTTTGCCCTTGTGCCGGGAGTTTCAAGGGCAGGCATCACAATCGTCGCAGGGCTTTCGCGAAGGGTGAGAAGAGATGCATCCGCAAGGTTCTCCTTCCTGCTGAGCACGCCTGCCATTGCAGGGGCAAGTCTCCTTGAGGGGAAGAACCTGCTGAATTCTGATGGTATTGACCCCGGCATCTTTATTGTGGGTATTATTACTTCAGCAATTACCGGATATTTTGCAGTAAAATTCCTCCTCAGTTTTTTCAGGAAACATTCGCTTAAACCGTTTGCCTATTATCGTTTTGTTCTTGCTTTTGTTATCATAATAACTCTATGGGGAAAGAGCTGATTAATATGTGTGATCTGCGGATGATGAGTTTTTGTTTGTTACTAAATTTAATTCCCTCTTTTGCATATAAATTGTAGAATGTTTGTAAATTAGAATAATGCATACGCTTTATAAAATGTCATTCTCGCTTGTCGGGAATCGTTTCTTTATAAATCATACTTTTACAGGAAGATTCCGGACAAGCCGGAATGACCAAGAGTCGTATGTTCCACCCCTGTTTAAGTGCTATTTTCATTCTCCTAAACTTATTCACGAAAGAACCGATTAATAATATGGAGAAAACCAGCAGGATAAAAGATGAAATTATTGGTGTCCTCTTTATTCTTACTGGTATTGTTGTTCTTGTAAGCCTTGTAAGCCACAGCACCTGGGATGCTTCGCTATCAACAGAGAGCCCTGAACTGAAGAACCTTCTGGGGCCTTTCGGCTCATACCTTTCCGATATATTGCTCCAGATAGCCGGTTTAAGCTCTTATTTTTTCCCGCTGGTCCTTGTTATTAGCGGGATTAAAAGGGTCCTTGGCAGAGCGCCGAACCACAGGCCCGTAATCTTTGCGGTATCGATCATCCTCCTGATAATGTCGTCTTCTTCCCTCCTGGCGCTTTCTTTGGGAAAGCCGTCAGATGTTAACCCCTCCGGGGGTATCATAGGCTATGTTATATCAAACCTTTCATTGAAGCTGATCTCAACAACAGGCTCATACCTGCTTTTTATACCTTTCATGATACTCACATTGATGTATCTCGTGCCGTTCTCAATCGTGGATATAATAAGGAACGTAAGGGATAAGACTTCTGCAGGGGCTAAAGCGGTCTCTTCCGTTCGATTCAAGAAGAAAGAACCGCCCCGGATTGAAGAACCTGAACTGCCCGAGAGAGTATACGAACAGGAGCCTCTCCCGCTGAAGTATGTGGAGCCGGTGAAGGATGAAAAACCCAGGATGCCTGTAAAGGCAGGAGGTGACTACAAACTGCCTGATACAGGGCTTCTGGCAGATAACCCTTCAGTAAAGTACAGGCCTTCCAAGGATGACCTGCTTAAGATGTCGGGTTTTCTTGAGAAGAAACTCCGTGACTTCATGATAGAAGGCAAGGTTACTCATGTCTCCCCCGGCCCCGTAGTGACCATGTTTGAGTTTGAGCCGGCTCCCGGAATAAAAATAAGCAAGATCATCTCCCTCTCGGATGACCTTGCCATGGCCTTTAAGGTGAACAGTCTGCGTATATCTCCCATACTTGGCAAGGCTACACTCGGCATGGAGATCCCGAACAGAGAGAGGGAGGATGTTTTTCTCAAGGATATAGTCAAATCCGAGGCATTCAAAGAGAGTTCTTCGAAACTGGTACTGGTGCTCGGGAAGGATATCTTCGGAGCTCCGGTAACGGCTGACCTGTCAAAGATGCCCCATCTGCTTGTGGCAGGCGCAACGGGCGCCGGCAAGAGCGTTACCGTTAACGCCATGATATTGAGTATTTTATACAGGTTGACGCCTGATGAGGTCAAGCTGCTGATGATTGATCCCAAGATGCTGGAGCTGTCTGCTTATGAAGGGATCCCGCACCTGCTGCTGCCGGTGGTAACCTCACCAAAGGAGGCTGCCGGCGCCTTAAAGAAGATAGTGTTTGAGATGGAACGTCGCTACAGGCGTCTAGCTGAAA
The DNA here is from genome assembly GCA_964195875.1 of Thermodesulfovibrionia bacterium. GTDB lineage: Bacteria > Nitrospirota > Thermodesulfovibrionia > UBA6902 > UBA6902 > CAXMSH01. The sequence goes on along the minus strand of CAXMSH010000186.1, from coordinate 625 downwards.
CCGGCTCAAGAAATATCGAGGCCTATAACAGAAAGGTTGCGGCAGAGATCAGTTCTCGAAAACGGGCAGTCCCGGAGCACGCCGCGAGCCTTAATGATAATGAAACCCTGCCCTATATAATTGTCATTATAGATGAACTTGCAGACCTTATGCTTGTATCGGGCCGCGAGGTAGAAGACTCAATTGCAAGGCTTGCACAGATGGCTCGGGCAGCCGGTATTCACCTGATCATCGCTACCCAGAGACCTTCTGTTGATGTAATTACCGGGGTGATAAAGGCCAACTTTCCCTCAAGAATAGCCTTTCATGTCTCATCGAAGATCGATTCCAGGATAATTATAGATACATATGGCGCGGAGAAACTGCTTGGCAAGGGTGATATGCTCTTCATGACTCCCGGCAGAAGGACAATGAGGGCCCACGGCGCTTATGTAAGTGAAGAAGAGGTCAGGGATGTTGTTGCCTTTATAAAGGCTCAGCGCGAACCGGATTATACCCTGTTTGAAAATATAGTCCCCGAGCCGGATAAAGAGTCTGAATCTGATGACAGGGACGAGCTGTATCAGCAGGCAAAGGACCTCATTCTTTCAACCGGGCAGGCCTCTATATCGTATATCCAGAGGAG
>CAXMSH010000185.1:0-3302 GCA_964195875.1 Thermodesulfovibrionia bacterium | reverse complement strand
GGCACTTCACCTGAATGGATCATAAAGCGACTTGAATCCCACGGTGTGCGGTCTACAAATAATATAGTGGATATAACAAATTACGTTTTAATAGAATCAGGGCATCCCCTGCATGCTTTTGACTTTGATAAACTCTCAGAAAATAGGATAGAGGTGAAGCCGGCTGGACCGGTTACAGACTTTGAATCACTTGATAGTAAAAAACGTTCTCTCAGAAGTGATATGCTTTTGATATGGGATGCCGATAAACCCGTTGCGATAGCCGGTGTTATGGGAGGTATTAATTCCGAAGTAGGCCCTTCAACAACCAATATACTTCTGGAATGCGCTTATTTCGACCCGGGTTCGATTAGAAGGACATCAAAGGGTTTAGGTCTCTCCACCGAATCATCATACAGGTTTGAGAGGGGAACTGACATCAGTAATCTTACAGACGCTCTTGACCGTGCGGCCTTGATGATAACTGAAATCGCAGGTGGTAAGATTACACGCGCCACTGATATATACCCTGAACATTACAACCCTGTAAGTATTAAGGTTAATCCTGAAAAGATTAAATCTCTCATTGGAGTTGATATTGATGAATCGATCTCAGAGAAAATATTATCAGGGCTTGGATTTGAAATAAAGAGGGAAGGGGGGAACTTTCTTGTCACTCCTCCAGGCTTCAGGCAGGACATACACAGGGAAGTTGATCTAATAGAGGAGATAGCAAGGATATACGGATATGATAATATTCCGGCGACACTTCCAAACATAAAGATGCAGCCGGCGTCATACTGTTCTGAGTATAGGATGAATGGCCGGGTAAAGGACTTAATGGTCAGGTCCGGGTTTTCAGAGGCTATCAATTTGAGCTTTTTGAACGAGACCGTTCTGAACCAGCTGAATATACCGTCCGATGACAGGAGAAGGGATCTGGTCTTTATAAAAAACCCTCTGAGAAAAGAAGAGTCAGCGCTCAGAACAACCCTTCTGCCTGCGCTACTGGAGAATGCAAACCTGAATATTAACCGTGGAGAAAAGGCCTTGAGACTATTTGAGATATCAAGAGTCTTTTTCGATTCAGGGCAGAAACTGCCCCAAGAGGTTCTGCAGATAGCCGCGCTCTACTACGAAAAAGCCGACAGAACTATTTACCAGAAAAGACATGATAATTTTTATGACATGAAGGGAGCTCTTGAAGTTCTACTTGAAGGCCTTAAAGTTGAAGAATACACCCTTATATCTGAAGAACCGAACACCGAGCCGTATCTGCATCCCGGAAAATCATGCTCAATAAATATTAACGGCAGCAGGGTAGGTTCACTTGGGACAATCCACCCCGAGATCGCTCACGCGCTTGAACTGCCGGAAAACATAGTTCTTCTTGAAATTCATGACCTTGTAAAACTCTATAAATCATCATCCTGCGCCATAAGATTTAAAACGATGCCAAAGTATCCATATGTTGAGAGGGATATAGCTATAGTGGTATCAAAGGATATTACAACGGCACAGGCAGAAGATGTTATTTTAAGCCTTAATTCAGATATAGTTGAGGCTGTCAGGCTTTTTGATATATATACCGGCAAGCCAATCGCGGCTGACAGAAAGAGCCTTGCTTTCTCCATACGTTACAGGGCGGCTGACAGAACCCTGACTGACAGCGAAGTCGATCAGGTCCATTCAAAAATAATCTCCGAGCTTGAACGCTTATTAAAGGCCGAATTACGAGGTTGACACACCCCGCAGTATAACTTTACTATTAAGCAGTGCCTGTTTAAATCAGATCTTCAGCATAATGTCATGTTAAAAGTAACGAATTATGTCAAAAGTATTGTGTCATTCCGGCTTGTCCGGAATCAAAGAGGAATAGGATTCCGGACAAGCCCCGAAGAATCTGGACAAGCCGGAATGACAGACTTTTCGAGAATTTCATATTATGCGCAATAATTTATGACGCTGTGTATAATTTTCAGAAAGTATGACCAACCTTTCTAATAAGATCCTATCCGACCCTGTGAACAGATGGGTATTTTCACGTGCCGGAACTGAAGTATATCTTGTTGGGGGTTTTCTGCGCGATATTCTTTTATCCCGTACTTCAGGGGACCTTGATTACGTCGTCAGAGGTAAGCCAGGAGAGCTTGGGAAAAAATTATCAAAGAAATTCAAAGGCACATTTATAAACCTAAACAAAAACAGCACAACACGCGTTGTTTTGAAAGATGGAAAGTCAATAGACTTTACCTCCATTGAATCTTCAATTGAAAAAGACCTTAAAAAGAGGGATTTTACCATAAATGCAATGGCCTGGAGCCCTGATAAAAAGTTAATCGATCCATGTGGAGGCCTCAATGACCTTAAGAATAAAGTAATAAAGGTCGTCAGAACTGACAACCTTGGGGCTGATCCCCTTAGAATACTGAGAGCATACAGGCAGGCTGTTCAGCTTGGTTTTACAATTCATAAAGAGACAAGAAGAGCTTTAAGTCTTTATGCTGACCGTATAACTGAAGTTGCCTCTGAGAGGATAACCTACGAATTATGTAAAATTTTAAATAACCATAAAGCAGACAGTTTCCTTATAAAGTGTTTAGATGATAATGTCCTTGAAAATATTTTATTAATGAAAAAGGACAGTTTAAGAAAGAACCTGAGCCTTCTAAGAAGATATCGCCTGTTTATTGAAAAAAAAAGAGAAAGTGCGGGGAGTAGTTATGAGTTAGGGAAGTTTAATAAGTTTCTTAAAAAAGAGGTGAGCCAGGGGCTGACAAGTGCAGGACTGATCAGGCTTTCAATATTATTAATTCACAGCACTGATGATATAAGGAATGCCAGGCACATGAGGTTCAGCTTTAACATTAATAAAGCCGTCAGGTCTATTCATGCCGCTGTCAGACAGTCAGGAGAAAGGATTACAGAGAATAAACTGTATGAGATATTCAGGACATCTGGTGAATATCCTTTAGAAACCGCTCATGTTATATCGACAATTAAGACCAGGAATTACGTTAGAATTATTAAATCTGCGGAATATTACGTAAATATAAGTAAAAAGAAACTGCTTTCAGGTGATGACATTAAGAGTCTTTTGCATATGCGTCAGGGCGTCATTATCGGAGATATTAAGTCCGATCTTCATAAGAGCAGGTTCCTGAAAAAAGTCAGTACAAAGGCAGAAGCAAGGAACTGGGTATTATCAAATTTTACATAATATATCTTATCGGACCTTGAGCTAATTTGACCCCTGTTAAGAAGATGTTATTAATTTGTCTTAACTTCCCTTCTGATGGGCTTCAGTCATAGGATTTTAAAGG
>CAXMSH010000184.1:0-3310 GCA_964195875.1 Thermodesulfovibrionia bacterium | reverse complement strand
ACAATGACATATTCACCTTGTTAGTTGAAAATCTATGTAATACTGTGCCAAAACGTTTATAATCACCTAATTAAATTATCACTATATAACGTAAATGTCAAATAAAAACACCCCATAATCTATAAGAAAAACTTATAATTCTCATTTATCAGCGGCTTAGACATCTTGCTGCTGGTCTCGCTGCTGAATCAAATATAGAAGGCTCATACGCCTTCAAATCACTTGTCGTAACTCTCCGACCTTTAAAATGTAAGTATGCATCAAATAAATCACGAAACAAGACATAAAAGGGTGATTTGCCACGCATATACGATATCTTATCGTTTGTATACGACGAAACAATTGAGCTTCCACCACCAGGATTATCTAACTTTGTTCCTTGTGGGATAGATTTCTGAATCTGATTTTTGAATTGTTTAAAGTTCATTCTATGTGGATCCTGTATAAATTATTAACTTACGACAAGTTATAATTCTATTGTGTCCATTGAGTCCATTGTGTTCCACTTAGGGTGCCATGCTCCATGTTCTAACTTTTAGCAGCATAAAAGTTTATGGGGGGCACCGAATGAATAGTGAGCATCAGTGAACGGATGCAATAAATAAACTTCCTTGCATTCATATCCTTGTAAGGGATATTAAATTGTACACAGACTTTTTGTCCTAGCTAGCAGTTGGAAGAATAAATCCTTCTATAGGGATACATCTTTATTCTCCACGGAAAAAAATTCGGTAATTGATTCAACAGGGACTTCAACAGGGCCTGTTGTAAGCACCGGAGATGCATCCATAGATTCCACCTGAAGAATAGAGGTGATTCGTTGAAGAGAGGAAAGTATCATGGTCTTTTCCCAGTTCGCAAGTTGGGAAAGTTCATGCATGAATTGCTCCTGCAACATCGGAGGAGCATTCTGAATCATTGACAAACCGGAATCGGTCAAACATATCAGGTAACTCCGTCCATCCGCAGTACTGCGGGTTCTCTGCACCAGATGCTTTTTCTCAAGGCGGTTGATTATCCCTGTTACAGTCGCATGGCTGAGATGAACTTCCTTTGCAAGCCCACCGGGGGTCATGTCTTTCTCCACGGAAAGCTTCTTTAAACATATAAGCTGCGGCGAAGTTAAGCCATATTGACGGGCGAGGAAGGACGAGTGCATATCAATAGCACGCATTATCCTTCGTACACTTAATAAAATACTCTCTTCATAATTTATATTTTCTTCCATCTTACAGCCTCCTGTTCCTTGACGGGGCACCAATTATTTAATATTAAGTAATCAGTTACTTAGAGTGATAAGATTTGTTCTTTAATATTAATGTTTTTATATTGCTAAATGCAATAAATAGTGAAATATCTCTATAATTCGTATGCATGGTAGGTTAATATCATTAGCATAATAAATAAATCATTCAGGCAAGCCGAATCTAATAACGAATAAAACACTTATTTATCAGATCGTTACCCGTCAACCTGAATTATATCAGGATATTTAGTATAATATGTATTCGGTTCTATTCGGATAATCCATTGAATTGACAGGAGTTTTTATGAAGATAGTTGATAGCTCAAGGCCAGTAATCAGTAAGGAACGAGTTTTCCGTTTGCTCGGTCAAAAAGACAATGAGGTATCCGGCAGGCTGTCGAAGAAAATTGATAAGCATATTTCCGGTCTGAAGAAAACAATACGTCCTAAAGTTCTTTACACAACAAAGAAGATCCGAAGAATAGATAGCGGTACTCTTACGCTTGCAGGTGGTATAAAGCTCAAAAGCGTCAAACTCTCCAAGGCCCTCAGTAAGTGTGACCGGATTACATTCTTTCTCGCGACGATAGGGGAACAGGTAGATGATGTAATCAACACATCCCTGAAGGAAAAAAAGCTTTCCGATGCTTATATATATGATGCGATAGGCTCTGCGGCGGTTGAGGCGACTGTAGAGGATTTCCAGAACAAAGTGGACAAAGAAGTCAAAGAAAAGAACCAGATGACCACACTCAGGTTTAGCCCCGGCTACTGTGACTGGAATATAACTGAACAGAAGAAAGTCTTCAGTGTTCTTGAAAGTGATCTGATTGATGTTAATCTGAATGAGAGCTATCTGATGGCACCGAGGAAATCCGTCTCAGGGGTGTTCGGTATCGGCAGCAGGGAGTTTGTTGATAAAGGTGAAACGAATCCGTGCAGGTTATGCGGGATGCTGACATGTGTAGCACGAAGAGTATAAGGAAGGTTTTATAAATGAGTCCAATAAGTTTAGACAAAACAGATATTTCTTCAGATAAACTTAAGGGTTTTGCAGGGATCAGATATAAACCTTTAAGTGAAGAAGATATACATTCCATACATGAAACTTCCATGAAGGTCTTTTCCGAAATCGGGATCAAGGTGAATAACGATGAAGCCTTTGAGATGTTTTCCCGTGTGGCAAGTTCGGCAGACCGTGAGAAGAACATTGTGAAGCTTGATCAGGAGACGGTCATGGAGCTTATTTCGACTGCTCCTCCTGTTATTACACTCTACGGCCAGAAACCGGAACATACACTGAATGTAGGCGGAGCAAATGTATATGCCGGTACAGGCGGTACAGCGCTTTATGTTATGGATCCAGGAAAGGACAAACGAAGACACGCCACACTGAAAGATTTAAAAGACATTGCCCGTGTGGTAGATGAATTGGGCAATATAGACTTCTTCATGCTCCCTGTTCTTCCAAGTGATATAGCTGATGAATATATTGACGTTAACCGCTTCGGGACCGCCCTCAGTTATCAGAGCAAGCATGTGACCGGAGGGTGCTATTCGATAGAAGGAATCAGGGAAGTAATCAAGATGGCAGAGATGATAGCAGGGTCTCCGCAGCTGTTAAGGAAAAGGCCCCTTGTCTCATTTGTAACTTGCTGCGGGATCAGCCCGTTTGTGCTTGATGACCAATATAGTAAGCTGACACTGGAGGTGTGCAGGGCAGGCATTCCGGTTATCACGCCGGTAGAGCCGCTTTGCGGGTCAACAGCCCCGATCACTCTGGCCGGGAACCTCGTTGTTCAGAACGTTGATACGCTTGCAGGAGTCATACTCACACAACTGGCCAATCCAGGGTCCCCTGTTTTTTACGGCTGCATATCGAGCATATCGGACATGAAGGACCTGAAGTACCTGAGCGGTGCCGTAGAGATGGGACTTATGAATGCGGCGGCATCACAACTGGCAAGACAATACAATCTGCCTATCTATGCTACTGCGGGCATGTCCGACTCAAAGACACTTGATGCACAGGCAGGATATGAGTCTGCTGTTACAAACCTGCTG
>CAXMSH010000183.1:0-3350 GCA_964195875.1 Thermodesulfovibrionia bacterium | reverse complement strand
TACATAGAGGATATGAAGGGCCGGAACTATGAATCGGAGTTTATGAGTACCCTGGAGGAGACCCCGTGCAATGTATACGAAAATGCCCTCCGGCCTTACAGGATGTATGTTAAATCCAAGAGGAGCGACTTCCTGCGGGTTGGCGCGCATTACAGTATATCCTCGTTCTTTGAGGAGTACCCTGAGCACGTAAAGATCTTCTGTTACACGGCAAAGAGAAGGATTTACAACAAAAAGGAGGCAGGGAAGTTCAGACTTGCTGTCGGTACGGCTGAAATATCTTCTGATATAACGCGGGAAGAGAAGAACATATCTTTCGCTGTTCTGCACCTTGGTGACCACAATATAAACGGAGGGACAAGATACTTTGTAAGCAATGAGGCCTTTATGATCATGCAGGGGGAGATACAGGATGCCTTTGGGAAGGGTGATATCCCGGAAGTTATTAGGCTCATGGACAAGTACTTCGAGGGTAACGTCTATTCCGCCTGGTCTCTCTTCAAGGACGAGCAGAAGAAGATCATGGATCAGGTACTTCTTTCAACTTATGAGGATATAGAGGCCTCATACCGCCAGATATATGATAACAGCTATACGATGATGAACTTTTTTCACAGCCTCGGATTGAGGCTCCCCAAATCCTTTTCCGTTGCCGCTGAATATATAATCAACAGGGACATTAAAAGGATTTTTGAGGCAGGTATTGATATGGAGAAGTTACGGAAACTGATGGAAGATATAAGAAAATGGTCTATTAAGATCGATGAGGCCATGATAAATTATGTTGTAAGTACCTGGATTGACAGGAATATGGAGCGGCTTTTTCAGAAGCCTGAAGATACCGCACTACTGGATAAGATCGATAGTATACTGGAGGTACTTAAGCCCCTCTCCCTGTCTCTGAACCTGTGGAACTCGCAGAATGTTTACTTTTCAATAGGAAAGAAACACTTTCCCTCTATGAGTGAGAAGTCACTTAAACATGACGAACTGGCGGTAAGATGGGTGGATGGTTTCCTTAAACTTGGCAAATACCTTCACGTAAAAATATAGAGGGAATGTCAAAAGTTGTATGAAAAAAGAAGGTGACATATGAAATCACAGAGGGCGAAGGGCATAGAGGAAATAGCTCATGGCCTGTAGCTGATGGCTGATAGCTTAAAGACAGGTATAAAGGACAATAACTCAATAACTTAATAACCAATGACCTATAACCAATAACCCATCACCCGTTACTGTCTTTTGGGTGTGGTTAAGTCTTGACAATAGTATAGATAAAAGGAGGGAAGGGTGGAGAGAAGGGGAAGCGGAATTCTTATGCATGTTACTTCACTTCCGTCGCGCTACGGGATAGGTGACATGGGTCCTGCCGCATACGGCTTTGTTGATTTTCTGGTCAGGGCCAACCAGGGCTTCTGGCAGATACTGCCTTTAAACCCGACGTGTTCCGTATACGGTAATTCTCCTTACAGCAGTTTCTCGGCATTTGCCGGTAACCGGTTCCTTATCAGCCCGGAGTCCATGGTTGATGAAGGGATCCTTGACGGTGCCGATATTAAAGGGATTCCGGCATTCCCCTCTGAGAAGGTTGATTACAGGGCTGTTGTTGAATACAAGGACAGTATACTCTCTAAAGCCTTTGAGAGGATGAGGATGCAGATGACCTTTGACAGGGATTTTGAGAGGTTCTGCGCTGAAAATGCCTACTGGCTTGATGACTACAGCCTATTTATATCGATCAAACAGGACCTAAAAGGCCTTGAATGGAGCATGTGGCCCGAAGAACTGAGGGACAGGACGCAAAGTTCTCTGGATGAATACCTCGATAAGCTGAGAGATAATGTCCAGAAGGTGAAGTTTCTGCAGTATATATTCTTCAGGCAGTGGCACTCTCTTAAAGTATACTCCGAAAGCAGAAACGTACAGATAATTGGAGACATACCGATCTATGTAAACTATGACAGCTCTGATGTCTGGGCTAACCCCGGGATATTCAGGCTGGACAATGAGAAGAGACCTCTTGCAGTAGCCGGGGTTCCGCCTGATTACTTCAGCCCTACCGGCCAGCTCTGGGGACATCCTGTTTACAACTGGGATTTTCTCAAGGATACAGGTTACTTGTGGTGGATAAAGCGTATTGAACACAACCTGAACCTTTTTCATATTTTCAGGCTTGACCACTTCAGGGGGTTCATAGCCTACTGGGAGGTGAGCGCCGGTGAGAAGACCGCGACACGAGGCAGATGGGTTGAAGCTCCTGCCATGGACTTCTTCAATGTCCTCTTTAAGCATTTCACCTACCTCCCGCTTATCGCCGAGGACCTGGGGGTTATTACACCGGATGTAAAGGAGCTCATTAATCACTTTGGCTTTCCCGGGATGAGGGTGCTGCTCTTTGCTTTTGGAGAGGACCTGCCAGACCATCCATACGCGCCCCACAACTACATAAAGAACTGCGTTGTATATACGGGCACACATGACAACAACACGATTAGGGGATGGTTCAGGAGGGAGGCAACCCCTGAAATGAGGAAGAGGCTGTTCAAGTATATTGGTCGGGAGGTGCCTGAAAGGGAGATACATTGGGAGATGATAAGGCTTGTCATGGGGTCGGTCGCCGATATGGTTATCATACCTATGCAGGACTTGCTTGGTCTGGGAGGGAAAAAGAGGATGAACCTGCCCGCGACCAAAAGTGGTAACTGGCAGTGGAGGCTTCAGACTGAACAGGTTACCCCTTTACTGACAGAGAGGCTTTCGGAGATGACGAGTATATATGGAAGGGGATAACTATAGGGCATAAACCTTTAAAGATGACCTGGTGTATGTGATATAATGGGCCGGTTCCTATGCAGACATTTGAAAAAAGAGAGCTCGCGCTTGAAATCAAAGAGACGTTCCATCTTGTCTCGCCTTTTATCGAGAAACATACTTTATTGGTATGTCCGGATTGTGAAAAGGTATGCTGTGCCGACAAACACGGCCGTTACGACAGCGATGACCTTTTATTCCTCAACTCACTGGGTATCGAGGCGTCTCAGAATGGACCTGAGTGTAATGAAGAAGGCTCATGCCGGTATATAATGGAAAAAGGGTGTTCGCTCCAGAGATGGATGAGGCCCTTCAGATGCACCTTCTTCTTCTGCGATGTACTGCTTAAGAGTATCGAGGATGATAACGCAAAACTCTACAGGGCTTTTACAGGATACTTCCAGCATCTTGTATCCCTGAGACAGAGGCTTTTAGGACAGGAAACTGACAATGGATAAGAACATTAAAGAGATGAGGCTCAAGGCGGATGGTATCACCTGCTCAGGATGTGCAGGTGATATGGAGAAGATTCTTGCCGA
>CAXMSH010000182.1:0-3353 GCA_964195875.1 Thermodesulfovibrionia bacterium | reverse complement strand
CAACCTCTTTTTGCAAAATCATTCTCGATATGGGACTTGAACCTGTACTTCAGATGACTTGCCGTGACCGTAACCGAATCGGTCTTCAATCAGACCTCCTTGGCGCGAGCATTCTCGGGATACATAATGTTCTATGCATGACCGGTGACCACCCCAATGCGGGTGACCATAAAGAAGCAAAATCAGTTTACGATATTGAATCCGTACAGCTTCTTCAGGTTGTTGATGGATTAAATAACGGCAAGGATATGATGGGGAATGATTTAAAAGGACCGACAGACTTTTTTCAGGGTGCGGTCATCACTCCCGAGTCAAACCCTATAGAGCCGCAGATGATGAAGTTTGAGAAGAAAGTAGAAGCAGGCGCGAAATTTTTCCAGACCCAGGCGATATACGACATAGACAAGTTTAAAGAGTTTATGAGTTCTGCCAGAAATTTCCCCGTTAAAATTCTGGCTGGTCTGGTGCTATTAAAGAGTGCCGGGATGGCAAATTTTATGAATAAGTTCGTTCCCGGAATTACCGTCCCTCAGAACTTAATTGACGAGATCAAGGAAGCAGGCAAGGAAAAAGCATTGGACGCCGGCATCAATATCATGGCGAGACACATAAAACAGCTAAAGGATGAAAATGTCTGCGACGGGATCCATATCATGGCTATCGGGGCTGAGGATAAGGTGCCCGAGATAATGGAGAGGGCCGGTCTGCTTTAAGATTATAATTTCGGCAGTTTATTGCCTGTCATTCCCAGAAAGGTCCCCGAAGAATCGGGACAGGGATGGAGAACAAGGAGTTGGAGACAGATGGGCCTCCGGCCCACCGCTAAACTGCCGCGTTAGCTTTTAGAAAATGACACCATGTTGACGAAATTGTTATCAAGAATTATAGAGAAAACCACTGGGGTCCCTCTCTTCAAAGAAATCGACGAGTCGTTCATTTACTCCTCGCCCAGATTTGAAACCTCGCCATCCTGCATCTCGTCCACAATAGGCAATTCAAAGCACAAGGCGCTCACTGGTCATTTCACATGTCTCGGCGTTCTTGACTTTTCTGAAGAGGATCTGGCGAATTTCTCGTTTGGTGCCTCACAAATGGGATACCAAGTCGAAAGCAAGAAAAGTTAATAAATAAATTCAGCGGACGCAAAGAACCGCGCCATTATGTGATAAATCAATAATAACGCTTGACATTATTAATGAGTAGCGTTACTATATTAATTAATGATAAAAAGCTTTGCATGCAAAGAGACAGAGAAAATATTTAACCGTCATGTGTCGCGTAAGCTGCCAAGGGATATACAAAAAATTGCCAGAAGAAAACTTGAAATAATAGAAGGTGCTGATGTTTTGCAAGATCTGCGAATACCACCAAATAATCGACTTGAAAAACTATCAAAAGACAGAAAGGGACAACATAGTATTCGCATTAATGATCAATGGCGTATCTGTTTTGAATGGCGCAAAGGAGATGCTTACGGCGTGGAAATAGTTGATTATCATTAGGAGGCAACAATGACAATAAAATTATTAGAACCAATTCATCCAGGTGAAATTCTGATGGAAGAGTTTCTGAGACCGATGGATATCAGTCAGTACAGGTTAGCTAAAGATATTAATGTTCCAGCTCGCAGAATAAATGAGATTGTCCATGGCAAACGTTCTATATCTCCTGATACTGCTCTGAGATTGTCAAAATATTTTGGCCTTTCAGAAAGGTTTTGGATTAATCTTCAGGCAAGATATAACCTGGAAGTAGAGAAGGATAAGCTGAAGGACCGTCTGGACGAAGAAGTTCATGCATATACAGCATGCTAACAGCATGAAAAATAATACATAACCAGTCAATCAAGGTGACGCATTCCAGCGCACCTTATTTCGTCGTTATGCATACAGACAGACCTGTACTTCTTTATCTCCAGCAGGTCGCTGTCTCCGCTGACAATAAAAGCGTCTGACGCGGCAATGGCGCATTCGATGAACTTGTCATCTCCTGAGTCAAGCAAACAAACCCCGCTTATCCTGTCTTTGACCTCTTTTGCTATGCAGAGATAAATATATTTATAATATTTTTTCAAAAATGATTGTAACCCATACCTCTTATTTCGTAAAATAACCGCATGGCTTTTTGCAGACATATAAAAACTTACTTGACATCATGAACAACTTTATCAACTTTTGGCAGCATATACCGGAACATATCAATCCTGAAATTATCCACTTAGGACAGTTCCAGATCCGTTACTACGGATTGATGTATATTGTCGCGTTCTCTATCATCTATCTCCTTGTTATAAAAAGGATGAAGGATGAGAATTTCAAGCTGACAAAAGTAGTTCTTCAGAACTTTTTCGTCTGGATTATAATGGGGATTATGATAGGGGCAAGACTGGGCTATGTCCTTATCTACAACCTTAATTACTATATACATCATCCTATTGAAATTATGCTCCCCTTCAGCCTGACAGGCGGATTCCATTTTACGGGACTTGCGGGAATGTCATATCACGGTGGACTAGCTGGTATAATATTGGCCTCGATTCTTTTCTGCAGAAAGAATAAGCTCAATTTCTGGTCTATGGCCGACCTCATCACCCCCGCAATACCCCTGGGCTATACCTTTGGAAGGCTTGGTAATTTCATCAACGGTGAACTTTACGGAAGGGTTACCACTATGCCGTGGGGCATGTATTTTACGCAAGACCCAACTGGTCAGCTAAGACATCCTTCACAGCTTTACGAAGCGTTATTTGAGGGCGTCTTTCTTTTTATAGTCCTCTGGAGTATAAGAAAGAAGAAATCTCTTAAGGGCCATTTCTTATCATTATATTTAATCGGATACGGATTTGTAAGATTCTTTATCGAGTTCGTCAGAGAGCCGGACTTCCAGATCGGTTATATCACCGGTTTCCTGACAATGGGCCAGATACTCTGCGTTGCTATGGTTCTTTGCGGAACAGCTCTCATTATATTCAGAAAAAGGTTTACAAAGAAGGATTCAAGCCCTCCTGCTTTCTTGCCTCCACTGATTCGCTCTGCGAATCAAAGATGTGGGGCCAAAGCGAAAGCAAAAAGGGGTGGAGGATTCTAGTGATAAAATGCATAAAACCACTTAAAAGCAACATATATGTTATAATTTTTATCATATTTAATTTACACAATAACCATAAATTGACTTTCCTGCCCCGTACGATGGATCCCTGTTTCGAGTGAGCCCCGGTACGAGGCAAAATGTATAACATATTTTTTAAGATCCCATAAAAGGAGTTAATTATGAAGGCAGAAAACGGAGACAAGGTCAAGGTTGATTACACGCTGAAAATTAATAAAGACGAGGTGGTGGAAACATCGGTAGGC
>CAXMSH010000181.1:0-3378 GCA_964195875.1 Thermodesulfovibrionia bacterium | reverse complement strand
ATGTCGCCTATTCAGAGCTGTGCGCTGTGGCCTCCGGCACTGCAACTCTTGAAGCTGCTCTGCTTGGAATACCCATGATCGTCTTTTATATGGTCTCCCCATTGACATTCCTGCTGGGAAAGCTTCTAATAAAAGTTGATTATATTTCTTTAGTCAACCTGTTATCAGGAAAAAAGGTTGTCTCAGAGCTTGTACAGAAGGAGGCAACAGCTGACAATATCTTTTTAGAAATAAGAAAGATATTGAACGACCCTGTCTACAGAGATAAAATGACTTCAAGCCTTAATAAAATAAAGGATATTGTTGGCGGAAAGAGAACATCTGAAAAAGTAGCATCTATGGTCGGAGATATAGCGGGATGGAGTGATACAGACATAGGATCAAAAATATAAAATTTAATTTTCCGCCTTTACTGAACCTCGGCCCGTTGCTTCGCCCCGAGGCGAGCGAGACGGGCAATAATCCGGTCCTCACCGCTTTGTTTCGCAAAGCGAAGCAGTGGGGGCGATCTTTTATTTTAAGAATAATTCTCATATCTTTGCTACTAACTTATTTTAATAAAAACTTAAGTGTTGGAAATTAAAAGATGCTCCTTCTCTATAATATTCTTTCAGCCTTAATATTAATAATTTATCTGCCATGGCTTATATTTAAAAATGGGCCGGAAAGCAGATTAGCATTCATTAGAGAACGATTGGGTATATCGAGATATGAAGAAACTGATATCTGGATTCATGCTGTATCCGTAGGAGAGACAATAGCATCCCTTCCGCTTATGAAAAAACTCCGGAAAGAGTACCCTGATAAGAGAATAGTTTTTTCAACTACAACGTATACAGGACAGAAGATAGCTTCAGAAAATTTCCCTGAGGCTGACAGGATAATGTACATGCCGTGGGATACAGGCCTGTGTGCCGGCAGGGTCATTAATCAGCTGAAACCTGACATTTTCATAACTATTGAGACCGAGATATGGCCTCTTCTCTATAACAGATTAAAGAATACCGGATCCAGGATAATCCTGATAAACGGAAGGCTCTCTGAAAAATCATATAAAGAATACAGGCTAATAAAATTCCTCATGAAGAGGGTATTATCAGATGTGGATTTCTTCTTCATGCAGAGCGATGACGATGCGTCAAAGATCATCAAACTGGGAGCTGATGAGACAAAAGTGAGTGTAATGGGAAACCTGAAATTCGATATGGACTTTACCAGGAGAACGCCGCTTCCATGGTTAGATGACATAAGCGGGCAGATACTTCTTGCAGGCAGCACCCACCGCGGAGAGGACGAGATAATCCTTGATGCATATGAAAAAATTAAAGGAGGAAAATTTTTGAGGTCAGGGGTTAGAGGTCAGGGGTCAGAGGCCAGAGATCTGTCAACAGCTGACAGAACTAAAGGACAACGGCACAAAGAAAAGACAGAAAGCATTCAACAGACTCTTAACCTAAAACTTATTCTTGCTCCGAGACATCCTGAGAGGTTCGATGAAGTTGAAAGGATTATTAAAAGAAGAGGTCTCAATTACATCAGAAGGACCGAAATAATTCAACAAACCCCGGCTCATTCTCTTCCTGATGTAATTCTTTTAGATACTATAGGTGAGTTGTCACAGTTGTTCTCCATGGCTTACATTACTTTTATCGGAGGCAGTCTGTTACCTTATGGTGGACATAATATATTAGAGCCTGCTTACTGGGGAAAGCCTGTCATCTTCGGACCATATATGGATAATTTTCCGATAGCCTCTGAATTTCTTGCCAAATCCGCTGCTTTTCAGGTAAATGACTCAGATGATATAGCGGCAAGGGTGATTGAATTGCTTGAAGATGATGACAAGGCAGAAGCGATTGGGAATAAAGCAAAAGAGATCGTGGATGCCAATGCCGGAGCGGCAAATAAAGCGATTGACCTTATAAGGAGTCTTCTTGGGACCGTTTAGCCTTATATACAACACTATACTCTCTGGCAGGAAGTTTATCATCAGGCACCTGAAAAAACCTGGAAGACTGCCTGTAAGAGTCATCAGTATAGGGAATCTTACACTCGGAGGAACCGGAAAGACCCCTGCCGTAATCGCGGTAAGCCGGGAAGCAAAAAAGAGAGGGCTGCAGCCGATCATACTAACAAGGGGTTACAAAGGCAGTGCAAAAGGTCCCTGCTTTGTGAGTAAAGGGGAAGGACCTGTCCTTAGTGTCATAGAAGCCGGAGACGAGCCTTATATGATGGCGGAAAGACTGAAAGGCACCCCGATAGTACTCGGCAAAGACAGGTACAGATCCGGATTATTCGCGTTGGAGGACCTGCTGTCAGGTAACAAATCAGATCAGTCTGAAATCATATTCATCCTTGATGACGGGTTTCAGCACATAGCCCTTCACAGGGATACAGACGTCCTTCTGATTGACTCTTCAAAGCCCTTCTGGAGAGAAAAACTTTTTCCGGAAGGGAGGCTGAGGGAACCCGCAAGGGAGATATTGCGCGCTGATATCATCGTATTAACCAAAGCAGATATCGTAAGCAGTGACTCTATATCTGAGTGCATAGAGAATGTTAAAATGCATAATCCCAAGGCACTGATATACAGAGCATCCCATAAACCGGTATCCCTTGTGAAGATGTCGGGGGAGGAAGAGGACCTAGAAGGTCTTAAGGAGAGCAAGGCATATATATTCTCCGGAATCGCCAACCCGTCATACTTTAAGGCTCTTATTACCTCAAACGGCGCAGAGATAATAAACTTCATGGAGTTTAATGACCACCATGTATATACACAGCGTGATATCGATAAAATCAACCTTGCCGCGTCCGGGCTAAGAATAATCACCACAGAAAAAGATATGGTCAAGCTCAGACAACTCAAGTCTACTGATGATATATCCGCGTTGAAAATTGAATTCTCCGTAGAAGAAGAGTTTTATGATAATCTGTTTAAAATAATATGAAGGGGTCGAGGAGTCAAGGATTCAAGTGAAAGGATATAAAATAACAAACGCTTAAAGGTTTAGCAGTTGTGGCAGTAGAATTAATAAGGTTATTATTAAGTCTGTAAAGAGAATACACTAGAACCCTTGCACCCTGAAACCCTCGAATCCTTTAAACCGACCAACTGGAGGAAATTTGCTAAAAGAACTGAATATAAAGACAGGGACAAGAACAGAATTCAAAGACATATCAGGTGAAGTTCAAAAGGTAATAAGGGAATCAGGTATAGAAAAAGGCATTTGCTCTGTTTATGTGCCTCATACTACCGCAGGCATTATTATCAACGAGGGGGCTGATCCATCTGTCCAGAGAGATATTCAGAAGACACTTGAAAAATTAATCCCCTTTAAAGGTGATTATACCCATGCTGAAGGTAATTCACCGGCC
>CAXMSH010000180.1:0-3455 GCA_964195875.1 Thermodesulfovibrionia bacterium | reverse complement strand
TACGGGACTGACGGCCCTCTCCTGCCTCCCTGTGAATGTTACTGCAGATATATCCATGAACCCGTCATTCGTCTTACCTCGGTCGATCTTATGGCCTCAAAGGATATAAATAACCTTGAAGAGTTATTCAACTTCGGAAACGATCACCTTTCTCTTCTCAAGGCCGGGGTAGTCTCTTCAGGAATCATACCTCCCTGTTATGAGGGCAGTGAGATAAGGTTAGAAGATATACTGGAGCGTATGCTGAAGAAACCCGGCGGGATTGAGGTGCTCACGCGAGTAAATAATATACCCAAAGGGTCGCGTCTTGCCGTCAGCACTACCCTTCTTTCGACAATCATTGCGCGTCTGATGAGATTCAGCGGACAGATCAAGAACGGGACCGGCTTATTGAAGAATGAAGAGAGACGCACCGTGGCCTCCAGGGCCATTCTCGGAGAATGGCTGGGCGGTTCAGGAGGCGGCTGGCAGGATTCCGGAGGTCTGTGGCCGGGCATAAAGGTAATAACAGGGAGGACAGCCCTTCCCAAAGATCCTGAGTACGGGGTAAGCAGGGGGTGTCTACTGCCGGAGCATAATCTGCTATCCATAGAGGAGATACCCAAAGATCTTGAAGACCGATTAATAAATTCAATAGTCCTCGTCCACGGCGGTATATCACAGGACGTTGGCCCCGTCCTTGAGATGGTAACTGAAAAATATCTCTTAAAATATAGAAAGGAATGGGAAGCACGTTTAAAGGGGATAAGATTATTTGATCTGATAGTCGATTCGCTAAAAAAAGGCGATATGAAGGAACTCGGGAGACTGACGACAGAAGACTGGGAAGACTCCATTCAGAAAATAATCCCCTGGGTAAATAATTCATTTACCGAGAGTCTTCTTCACAGGATGAAAGAAGAATTTGGCGATGACTACTGGGGATTCATGATGCTTGGAGGTATGTCCGGCGGGGGAATGGCATTTATTGTTAATCCGTCTAAAAAGGATAAGTTCAAAGTAAGAGTTGTTGAGATAATGCGAGAGTTAAAAGACCGTTATGAATCTTCCTTACCTTTTATTATTGATCCTGTTGCGTATGATTTCGAATTCAACCACAATGGAATAGTTGCAAGCCTGCTGAAGGGACCGGATGCACGTATGCCTGATCTACAGCCTGTATCTCACAATAAAATCTTCTTCGATAAAATTAATGCTACTTCTGAAGATACTATCAGGGAAAGGTTCGGGTTTGACATAATCTCACATGAATATATGAAGGCGATGCTGAAGAGCGGAGAGATAGGAATTGAAAAGAATCGTCTTCCCCTGACCTCAACGGTTGATGACGTGAACGTGAAAGAGATAAATTTTCATAAGGATATTGTCACAAATACGGAATTTGTCGAAGCAGGGGATAACGCGTTACACAACAATGAAGTCGCCGTTGTAACATTAGCCGGTGGAATGGGCAGTCGCTGGACCCAGGGTGCAGAGGCAGTTAAATCTATCAGCCCTTTCATTTATATTAACGGAAGCCACAGGTCATTTCTTGAGATACATCTTGCAAAAAGCAGGAAAACGGGTCAGTTGCACGGGCATAGGGTACCACATGTTTTTACTACCAGCTACCTTACGCACGATGCCATTCTTAGTTATCTGAGAAGGTTTAAACATTTTGGTCATGAAAGTCATATATACCTTTCACCTGCAAAGACTATCGGTCACAGGATTTATCCGATGGAAAGGGACCTTCGGTTCTGCTGGAACGAACAGCTAAGACAAAAACATGATGAAAATGTGCAGAAGGTTCAGGACAATGCCCAATCGGCTTTAATTGAATGGGCCAAACTCATGGGGGAAGGTGAAGACTATCTGGAGAACAGAGTAACCCTAAGGTTCAACCCTCCCGGTCACTGGTATGAGGTCCCCAATATGCTGAAGAACGGTGTACTGGCTAAAATGCTCAATGATAACCCGGGGCTTAAGTATCTGTTTTGTCACAACGTTGATACTATCGGGGCATTTATTGAACCCGCCCTCCTTGGAGCGCATATAGCAGACCAGTCCTGTCTTACATTTGAGGTAACGCCCAGAAGAGTTGACGATGAGGGAGGAGGTCTCGCTATGATTGACGGACGTGTACGTCTTATTGAGGGTCTGGCCCTTCCCTCTAAAGAGGATGAATTCAGACTGAGCTTTTATAGTTCCATGACTAACTGGATTACGATTGACACGCTCTTGGAATTATTCAATCTGGACAGGGATATAATAATGGACGCGGTCGAGCGTCCCGAACTCGGTGACAGGATTTTAAAAGCGATAAATGCTGTGGAGAGAAGGATACCGACATATGTGACGATAAAGAATGTGAAGCATATCTGGGGAAGCGGACAGGAAGACGTTTACCCTGTAGCGCAATTCGAAAAGCTGTGGGGAGATATGACCGGTCTGAAAGATTTAAAAACCGGATACTTCGCGGTCCCAAGATTCAGGGGACAGCAGTTGAAAGAACCATCACAGTTGGACATCCTGGTGACAGACGGATCTTTTGATTACATAGAAGGTATAGCCCTTTTTCAACCTCACATCAGGGAATATTATGAGTAATAAGATTGAATCAACAGGGTAGTAATTGCGTGTTTCACCTACTAATCATTCATTTTGAAGTCTTGTGGTATTGGAGGATTACGGGTTAAAATTTAGTAACAAGGAGGCTTGAGATTACTTAGGCCCCTTAAGTATTTCCAACCATGTGCTCAGACACAAACCGATGTATATGTTCAGAGGATTGCTTCTTTCAAGAAAAGTAAACAAAGGTTTCCTGCGCCTTCCTATCTTCTTCATCTCAGCAGTGAGGTCTGCATTTGTCGGGTCAAATTTAAGGCCGATGTTAAATGCCCTAAAAGCCTCTACCTTCTCATTGGCTTCAAGGTATGCCTTGCCCAGATTCATGTAGACGACTGGGTAGAGAAGTTCACATTTAACCGAAGACCTACCTTCAATTTTTGAAATTACGTCACTGCATATTCTGATCCCTTCCCTCTGCTTATTTTCTACTTTTGAGCATAAAAAACCATAATACGAGAGAAGAATGGGTTCGTTTGGAAAAACATTTAACCCCTCCTTGAGCAGCTGATAAGCCTCTTTACGTTTGCCTTGCCTTAGCAGACATGTGGCCTTAGTAAGGTATTCTGATTTCTTCCTTTGGCTTTTCATAAGCATATCTTTAAACTGAGCGACTACATACTGATGAAGTTGTGTCATAAAGATATAAAGTTTGTACTGGTAATCATCCGTTCCCATCAGGTGGGAGAAATCTGCATCTTTTGAATAAAGAATCTTCCCATTTAAATATACTCTGCTACATGCTTCTGTAGAGTAATTTTCCTTCTCCTCAGTATTAATAATATATACAACATCGTTAGTAAATATTTTTGAGAATAATTCTGCATTGTGATTGAATTTGATATCAA
>CAXMSH010000179.1:0-3463 GCA_964195875.1 Thermodesulfovibrionia bacterium | reverse complement strand
TGTATTAGATCTTTCTGATCTTCCCGGACCAAAAGTTGACAAGCACAGCACCGGTGGTGTTGGTGATAAGGTCAGCCTGATCCTTGCTCCGCTTGTGGCCTCTGCCGGAGTGATTGTTCCTATGATATCAGGCAGGGGACTGGGTCATACAGGCGGAACATTGGATAAGATGGAGAGTATCCCCGGGTTCAGGATAGAGATCAATGATAAGGAATTCCGGGAGCTATTGCACAAGAACGGCTGTTCAATAATAGCGGCTTCTGATGATTTAGTCCCTCTTGACAGAAAGCTTTATGCATTACGGGATGTTACCGCCACCGTTGAATCGATACCTCTTATAACAGCAAGTATTATGTCAAAAAAGATTAGTGAAGGGCTTCAGGGACTTGTTCTTGATGTTAAGGTCGGCTCAGGAGCTTTTATGAAGGATATTAATGATGCGAGGGGACTTGCGCAGAGTATGGTTGACGTTGGAAATTCATTTGGTGTTAAGACGGTTGCTCTCATTACCGACATGAACGAGCCGCTCGGAATGGCGATAGGGAATTCACTAGAGGTAAGGGAGAGCATAGATGCTCTGAAAGGAAACGGCCCGGAGGACCTGATTCAGGTCACACTATGCATCGGGGCTTTTATGCTCCAGATTGCGGGCATAGAGGAGGACCTTGAGGCCGGCAAAAAAAGGCTTTTAGATCGTATACAGGACGGGTCAGCATTGCGGAAGTTTAAAGATATGATACGGGAACAGGGCGGCAATCCGGATATACTAAATAGACCGACCCTTCTGCCTCACTCATGCCTTAGCCTGGAGGTCGCTTCTCCGTCAGAAGGATATATTCACTCCATGGATTCGGAGGCTTTAGGAACCGCGTCCATGCTGCTTGGTGCCGGGCGTGAGAGGGTAGATTCCATGATTGACCATTCAGCCGGAATCCTCTTAAAGAAGAAGACGGGTGACTATGTGATGAAGGATAATACATTATGCGAATTTTGCACAAATGATGAGGGAGCGGTTGAGCATGCCAAAGAGGTATTTCTTGATGCGATTAAATTTGCGGATAAGCCTCCTGAAGAAAGGCAAATGATTAAAGAAGTGATAAAATAATCAGCCACTGACTTACACAGACTAAAAGCCTTTTATATCTCTTACAAAGGATATTGTTTCAGGATAAATTTATAGGTTTTAAAGTCCTTCCAAATTTATCCATCTTTATTCTGTATTAAGTACATATATTAGTATTAATCAGTATCTTAGATCTTAGTCTGTGTAAGTCAGTGGCTAATAAAGGAGTTGGATTTGAACGAATTAGCGTCTTTATTTGAACTCTTAAAAGAGAAGTTCCCCGGCTATGAAGAACGTCCACAGCAGGCTCAGATGGCTGACGAGGTTTTTGCCTGTCTTAAAGATAATAAGAATATTCTGGTCGAGGCGGGAACAGGAGTCGGTAAATCTTTTGCTTACCTCATCCCGGCGATACTGTCAGGAGAGAAGACGGTTGTTTCAACCGCATCCATAGCCCTACAGGATCAGCTGGCAAATAAAGACCTCTTGTTTCTTCAGGAAGTCCGGCTGTTTGGTCCGCGGCAATTCACCTATTCAGTGCTTAAGGGAAAAAATAATTATTTATGTCTGAAACGGGAGAGGGAGTTTCAGCCTGAAATCGATTTGATCACGTCTGGACATGGCAATCGATATGATAAATTTATTAAATGGGCGTCAGACACAAAGACCGGTGATAAGGACGAGATTTCCTTTATCCCTGATTTCTGGTCCAGTGTGTGCGGAGATTCTGATGACTGCAACGCAAATAAATGTCCATTTTACGGAGAATGTTTTTACTACATTAATTTCAGATCCCTCTTCAGAAAAGATATTATCATCGTTAACCACCATCTCCTCATATACGACCTGCTTTTAGATTTCAGCCTCCTTCCGTTTCATAAGCAGTTGATAATCGACGAGGCGCACCAGCTTGAGAATGTTATCTCACATGTACTTGGCAGCACTCTGAACCATTCAAGGGTATTGTGGCTGCTATTCCGATTAAAGGGTCTCAATATTTCAGTTGATCATCTGTTTGAACCTGTGGAACTTTTTTTTAAGAGGGATGACTTGCCTCCATGGGCAGTCTCTCCCATACCGGCAATGATAGTCGAAGAGTTGAAGAACCTTAAAGATCAACTGGAGCTGGACAGGATAGTCGGCAGGTTAGAAAAATATAGCGTTCCGGACCCTGAAGATGAGGAAAATGACAGGGTACTGACTACTATTAGTTATATTAATTCGCTTTCCGGTGTTATAGATGATTTTATACAAATGGCAGATACCGACAAGGTCTATTATGTGATATCCAATAAAAGATTCATTGTTCTGAAGAGCAGTCTTGTGGAATCCCGGAAGACCTTTACTGAACTTATAAAACCCTATGACAGTGTAATTATGACATCCGCTACATTGACAGCCGGCGGGGGCTTTAATTTTATAAAAGAGAGGCTTGGCATTATGAATGATCAATCCGGCACCGGGGAAGGTATCATGGAGAGTATGATAGGCTCACCATTTGATTTTAAAAGACAGTCCCTTCTTTACCTTGATACAGAACTCCCGTCTCCTGTGAAAGAGAGTAGTGAAGCTTTTCAGGAGATGGGTCTTAAGACGATAGAGGGCCTTATCAACGCGTCGAAGGGTAGGGCGCTTGTGCTCTTTACATCTTATAAACACCTAAACTTTGTTGCGGAGCGTATTGATATAGAGCACCCTTTTAAATCCCAGGGAAGTATGCCGCCGGCACAGCTTCTTAAATGGTTCAGGAAAACCTCCAACTCCGTCCTGCTAGCAACTACCACCTTCTGGCAGGGGATTGATATAAAGGGTGACGATCTGAGTCTCGTGATTATTCTAAAGATGCCTTTCAGCTCTCCGGGAGACCCTGTATACGATGAGCGATGCAGACGTCTTGGAAATAGATGGTTTAGTGACCTTGCGCTTCCCTCCGCTATTTTACTCCTGAAACAGGGCTTGGGGAGGCTTATCAGAGGGGTTGATGAATATGGTGTCGTTGCCATTCTCGATAGCCGGCTTTCCAAAAGTTCATACGGAAAAACTGTTATCGCTTCTTTGCCGGGGATGGATGTTGTTCATAGTATTGAGAGAGTGAAAAGTTTTTTTGATGCCCTTCCTGAACCGGCTTCCCGTAGCAGAACACCTGTCCGAAAACGGAAGAGAAAGAAACATTATATTGCTGACGACAGTGTTGTATCGCGTATTGTATCTCTCGGCAACTCAGGAGACCCGTCAGTTATACCTGAATTAATAAGCTTTACAGGAAGTGATAATGGCAACGAACGCAGAATGGCTGCATCTGCTCTGGGAAAACTCGCTAAATTTAAACCCGTGATATTCAAGTCTGTTGAGGCACTGGAGGTTCTGTTGGCGGATGATAAACCTCAGGTGAGACAATAT
>CAXMSH010000178.1:0-3476 GCA_964195875.1 Thermodesulfovibrionia bacterium | reverse complement strand
TATATAAAACCACCGAGGGTTTGACTCCAAAGCAGATGAGGACCCTGATCTTCAATACTGTCAGCGCATATTCTTCAAGTTTAAGTGAGTATATACCCGAGGATATTCTTAACAGAAACGGGTTGAAACCTCTTCAGTGGGCTGTCAGAGAAGCACATTTCCCGGAGGAGTTTACGGATATCAGCTCCTTGAATTGTTCAGACAGTCCGGCACATAGACGCCTTTCCTTCGATGAGTTCTTTCTCCTCCAACTGGGTCTTGCCATGATGAAGAAGAAGGAGTCTGCCGAGAAGGGGATCGCGTTCACGGATAATAGATTGCTTGTCAACAGGCTCCTGAAGAATCTCTCCTTCAAACTCACATCCGCGCAGGAAAGGGTTGTAGGGGAGATAATATATGATATGCTGAGGCCGATACCTATGAACAGGCTTGTCCATGGTGATGTTGGCTGCGGGAAGACGGTTGTAGCACTTGTATCGATGCTTATAGCTGTTGAAAATGGCTATCAGGCCTGCCTGATGGCCCCAACGGAACTGCTTGCCGAGCAGCATTTCATAAATATACATGGCATGGTTGAGATGCTCGGTTTAAAGGTAGTGCTGATGACATCAGGGGTGAAGGAAAAACCCGCAGAAGAAGTATCCAGCGGGAGAGCACAGATTATTATAGGGACGCATTCCCTTATTCAGGAAAAAGTAAAATTCAGGAAACTTGGTCTCGCGATAATTGATGAGCAGCATAAATTCGGGGTTATGCAGAGGTCAAACCTGAGGAAAAAGGGTTTTAACCCTGACATACTGATCATGACCGCTACGCCGATACCCAGGACCCTTGCTTTGACTCTTTACGGAGATCTGGACATTTCAATTATAGATGAGATGCCATCCGGGAGAAAGCCTGTTTCAACCAGGGTTATTTTCTCCGGGCAGAAGGAGAAGATATATTCCTTGATGGAGGAACAGCTCTCCATGGGAAGGCAGGTGTATGTTGTCTATCCTCTGATTGAGGGATCAGAAAAACTTAACCTGAAGACCGCTATCGATGGAGCGGAGGCGCTTGCAAAGATTTTTCCGGAACGAAGGGTAGGCCTTGTACATGGTAGGATAAAGCATGATGAAAGAGAGAATACAATGTCTCTCTTCAAGGCAGGGGAGATTGATATACTTGTGGCGACAACGGTTATTGAGGTTGGGATGGATGTTCCTAACGCGTCGCTTATGCTTATAGTTCACGCGGAGAGATTTGGTCTCGCGCAGCTGCACCAGTTAAGGGGGAGAATAGGGAGAGGTCAATATGATTCCTTCTGTCTGCTGATGGCGTATCACCCCTTCAGCGAAGACGCAAAGAAGCGCCTCAAGGCCATGGAGTCTACCAGCAACGGATTCAGGATTGCCGAGCAGGACCTTGCTATAAGGGGACACGGTGAGTTCTTCGGCACAAGGCAATCAGGCATCCCGGACCTGAAAGTAGCCAGTTTGATCAGGGATATAGATATTCTTGAAAAATCCAGAAAAGAGGCCTTTGCCCTTGCTGATTCTGCCTCTGACATGAAAGAATACCCCTTACTTATGAGTATGTTGAAGCAAAAATGGATGGGAAGACTGGAATTAGTCAAGAGTTGACAATTTAATATAGACTGACACCATAACAATTGTCACTCCGGTCGGTGCGACACCTTGCTCGATACGAGTAAACTCCGATACGCTTCGGACTTTTCGGGAATCTTCATGCAACACGATTCCCCCGAAGTCTCCCCGAAGAATCGGGACAGGCTGGACAGGCTGGACAAGTTTACCCGCCTCTGGCGGCGGCGAAGGCCCGTTGCTTCGCCCCGAGGCGAGCGACCAGGGCCGGAATGACAGATAAAGGATAAATAATAGTTTTTCAACAGCCAGTTGAGAGTCGGAACCATATTTATTAACTTTTCACGTATAATTTATCTGGAGGATATATGATAGAAAGGGTTAAGAAAAGTCTTAATGAAGGGTTCAGAATAATCAAATGGATAGCAACTTTTATTGCTGAAAGGACAAAGGCGGAGACATCCATCGCAAAGCTCCTTTATGAGAGCAATAAACTCCAAAGGAAGATGGATGATCTTTACAGGGAGATCGGCAAGAGGACGCTTGAACTGAAGGAGAAGGGCGAAGAATCCGTTTTTAATGATTTCATTATCCAGCAGACATCTGCTGAAATCAAGGGTCTAAAAGAGACGGTTGAAGAATATAAAGAAAAGGCCAGAAATTTCAGTAAACTCCCGGAATGATAATCTATACTTTTGTTTTCATATTCGGTGCGGTAATAGGCTCTTTTCTTAATGTATGCATATACCGTTTACCGAGGAATTTATCCGTAGTCTTCCCTTCATCCGGTTGTCCATCATGCGGCGGCATAATCAGGTTTTATGACAATATCCCGATTTTAAGTTATCTTCTGCTTAGGGGCAGATGCAGGAAATGCAGGTCCGGAATATCCTGGGTCTATCCCCTTGTTGAGTTTCTTAACGCAACGCTATATGTTTTAACATACTATAAATTTTTCTATTATTCCGTATGGGTATTAGTAACATATTTTGTATTCATTTCAGCGCTTATCGTGATAACATTTATTGACCTCGAGCACATGATTATACCGGACCGGATCACATTGCCGGGCATCCCGCTCGCGCTTGTAGCGGGTGCAGCGATTCTGCCTGATCCGTTTTCACGTATGGATTCCATTGGTTTAGTCCAATCATTTATCGGGCTTATTTTTGGAGGAGGTTTCTTTTATCTCATCGCGGTGACAGGGAAAGCTGTGTTTAAAAAGCCTGCCATGGGCGGCGGGGACATAAAACTGATGGCACTTGTCGGGTGTATATCAGGCTGGAAAGGTGTAATGCTGACAACATTTGCAGGCAGCCTTATCGGGTCCGTTGTCGGTATCTTGCTTATCTTAATAAAAGGGAGAAGCTGGTCCTCCAAAATACCCTTCGGCCCTTATCTTACAGCAGGGGCAGTTGTGAGCCTCTTCTGGGGACAGGAACTCTTTATGTGGTATCTCAATGCAGGCTGAAAAAGCTCTCAAAACAGTAGTAATTATTATTGTTCTTCTTTCCGGTGTGCTTGTCGGCATACTCCTGGATTTTTTTGTAAAGGATTCAGGTCTTCCCGTCTTTCTGGGTATCTCCCTCTTCATTGTTATTGTAGTGATCTACGGGCTTATCAGAAGATTTATTGTTAGAGAGAGGGGAATTATGAAAACTTCTGAAGGCACCAGGAATGAGTCGGAGGTTGGATTCGTGGTTAACACTTTTCATGAACTCGTTATCAAGCTTAAGAACAAGGAGAAGGAACTCGCTGAGTTGAAATCACTGGCCGAAGAGAAGGCGGTGAGGATGGAGGCATATAATGAAAATATACTTCAGAGTGTCCCAAGCGGGGTAGTGACCGTTGACACATCGCTGACTATTAAGAGCATTAATCAGGCAGCTGAGC
>CAXMSH010000177.1:0-3488 GCA_964195875.1 Thermodesulfovibrionia bacterium | reverse complement strand
GCCCTTTAGCCAAATGAATTGAGCCCAGTTCTAAGTTGGTCCCCGTGCGTGATTCTACCGCGTGCTCAACGAATTTTATGAAGTAGGGGCTCTTAAGGAAAAAATAGAGGGATAAAATTAGAGAGGATATTAAAATGACAGATGAAGACAGAAGGATAATGAAATATTTTTTTAATACCTGACTGCGCTTGCCTGATTTATTCATTCATCTGGTAAATCTTTAAACCCGGTATCTTCCCATCGGTTATCTCTTTAAACTGATTTAAAAATTGAGGTGCACTGTCTGGCTCACCCCAGAAGAAGTAGTAATCTATGTTGTATTTTCTCAACTCTCTTTCCAGATCCTTATCACTTATCTTTTCTCCTGCCTGCCCGTAATACCTGCTTTTCAACCAATATGCCAGGCGGAATGTTTTGTGCCATGAGTCGTGTGTTGAGGTTAGGACCTGCTGTCTGTTTGAGGCTATATTGCCCTGTATGTCATATCGTGCGCTTAAATCTTTTCCAAAAATGTACATTTCACGGTTAATATTATTTCTACCTGTCTCAATTGATGCCTTTACAGGCGATATAACGAAAGATAATATGAATAGAACAATCAAAATATTCTTCATTGAATTCTTCTTCATAAAACTACTTTTAAACAGTTCATTAAGCACCTTGCCACCCATAAGCAGGAGCAGAATATTGATAATCCATAAGTACCTCGTCTCAAAATGAAAAGGAGCATACCCAACGGTATATAGGATTACAGTGAGAAATGGATAAAGGATGTCTCTACGGGAGAATAGTTTTCCAAGAGGTTGTACAAAGATCAGTAATAAGTATGCGATAAAAATCGCGGCTGACAATCTCGAAAAGAACTCAATTATACGCAGTCCTTCAAAGAAATTCTCTGAGAGGTTACCGATATAGTGTTTAAAAGAACTCTTTGACTCCAGAGGGTTCCATGATTTTTTTCTCGCGTAACTCGGGTCTTCGTAAATAACAAATGCCGTCTTATTGGGAGGCTCAAAGAAACCTTCAAAGAAGATAGGATCACCTTTCTCCAATGTCATATGTAATGATTCAGGGCCCAATGATGCCATGACTCCACTTCCCATGTTTGAAAATGTAATGTGATCGTATTTTTTGCTGATCAGGGCGATCCATGCTCCACTTAAAAATGAAAAGATAACAAAACCAACCAGAACATTTCTCAGTACGTTTTTTTTGTGTTCTTTTGATGAATTGCTTAAGTAATGGCAGGCATTGATCAACAGGAAGTGGGCAATGAAAAAAGGGAATCCGTAAGGCTTGGAAAAGTAAGCTAGCGCGCCCAGGAGCCCGCTTAACGCGGCATTTGATAACTTGTCAGGATAATCTTTCCTGAATACAACGTTAAGATAATAAACGAGAACACATAAAAGCAGGAAATCCATCGGCTGTATAAGCGAGACAAATAGAAGGATGGGAACCAGCGGTACTATAATGATGCTCCTGATATTCTCGTTTATCTCAAACCTGTAGGACAATCTCCAGACCCCAAATATAGTTAATAACCCGAGAACCAGATTTAAGCTGTTTATTGCAAATAGATGGGTCGAACCAACGTACAAAAATGGGATCAACAGCCAGGATAGGAGAGGCCCCCAGTAGCCGTTGATCGCGTTGTTAAAATCGCCGCTTAGATATTTTTCAGCAATACTCAAATATAAGGTTGCATCACCTGTTAATCTTTCGTAGTGATGAGAAGAGAGCATTAATGCGGCATACGCTATGAGGGCTATTATGAGAGTGGCGGAACTGGAATTAAATTTACGGACTGGATGGTTCATGGTTATAATTATCTATCTATTGATTGTTGTATCGCATATCCTGTTGGGAATATACTATTAAAGTAATCTTACTTGTGAAAATAATAAGTCTATGTAGTAATATAACAAATACTGTTACTGCTAAGGTAGGCACAAAGGCATATAGTGGCATCCCGTAAATCTTCGCCACGGGACAGGAAGGCACAAAGTGAAAAAATAAGGATAAAAAACTTTTCTTGTATTTCTGTTAACCTTTGTGCCTATGTGCCCCTGCCTGCTCGCCTCGGCGAAGCGGGCCGGCAGGCAGGTTTGTCACTTTGCACCTTAGTAGTTACCAAATACTTATAAAACCTTGTGAGAAAGGATTTTCCAATTGAAGGGTATTCAGGTTTCCATTTTTGCGGTTCTTCTCCTGCTTTCCGGTTTGATATCTGTATCCGCTGAAGAAGCCGCCCTTTCCGCCGATGATCATGTCAGTAAGTCGGAGAATTTTGTAAGTAAAGGCCTGCAATTCCAGGCCGTTGCAGAGCTCAGGAAGGCTTTACAGAAGGATAACAAACGTCCCGAGATTTATGGTTATTTATCCGTTCTTCTTTATAATCTCGGTTTTGTTGATGATGCTATTGAAGAGATGAGAAGGGCGGTCGACTTGTACCCTGACGATGTACACCTGAATATGGAGCTTGGCAGACTCTACTTTGTAAGAAATAATCCGGGGGACGCGATGGAACAGTTCTTTCTGGTCCTTGAGATGAATCCCGGTCATGCAAGTGCGTACTATTATCTTGGTGAGCTGTTTCTTAGAATGAAGGAGTATGATATGGCGTGGCTGTCTGCTAAAATGGCCCGTCGTATTGGCCATAAGGGGCAGGACCTGATGGGGAAATTGAGAGAGATGTCTGAAGAGCCAAAGGTTGAACCGTGGAAGAAACCCGGAAAAGAACTATACATAAGGCAGATACTTGTTAATAAACGCGAAAAGGCCGAGGAACTGCTCAAAAGGGTAAAAGAGGGGGAACTCTTCGAAGATATTGCTGCCAAAGAATTAAAAGACCCAACTGCTGAGGTTGGCGGTTTTCTGGGAAGGCTGGACCCTTCTGACGTGCATCCTGACATAGCCGGAGAACTGCTTAATAAGGAGATCATGTCCGAACCGTTTATCGTTGAGACAGAGAAAGGTTATCATATTGTTCAGCGTTTAGTGCCCTTTGACTTTAGTTACTGGGAGGAACTGATAGCGGAATATAGCAGTTCTGACAAAAAGAAGGGGGAAGAAGGAACTGAACCTCTGAGAGGAAAGGGATCCTATCTGGTATATGCCGGGGTCTTCAAGGCTGAAAAGAACGCTATACAGAGGACAGAGGACCTCAAGGAACTAGGCTTTCCGAGTTACCATTATCTGAAGGGAACCTGGTTTAATGTTGTAGCGGGACGATATGAGAGCTATCAGGAGGCACTTGAGGCCGGCAAAAAGATCGCCGGTCAAGGTTATGAATATTACATTCCTGAGAAAAAACAGAGGGAAGAAGTAGAAGAAGTAGAAGTAGAAGTTGAACCACTGAGAGGAAAGGGCCCCTATCTGGTATATGCCGGTGCCTTCAAGGCTGAAAAGAATGCTATGCAGGTTGCAGAGGATCTGAGGAAACTCGGATTCCCGAGTTACCATTATCCGAGGGGCGCCTGGTTTAATGT
>CAXMSH010000176.1:0-3491 GCA_964195875.1 Thermodesulfovibrionia bacterium | reverse complement strand
CTGTAACGGTTGCGATCTTTACTGAGGGTTTATCCTTAAGGAAGTCTTCAAGTTGTTTGATATACTCAATCCCTGATCTTGGAGGCGTGTCCCGTCCGTCCATGAATGCATGAATAAGGATCTTCCTGATACCCTTTTGAAGCGCAAGCTCAATGAGAGCATAGAGATGATTTATATGACTGTGAACCCCTCCATCAGATACAAGACCGAGGAGGTGAAGGGCTCCGTTATTTTTGAGGGACATCTCCATCGCTCCATGCAGCGCGGTATTTTCAAAAAAAGAACCTTCCTCTATAGCCTTGTTTATCTTTGCGTAATCCTGATATACGACACGGCCTGCACCTAAATTAAGGTGGCCGACTTCTGAATTACCCATCTGTCCTTCGGGCAAACCTACAGATTCTCCGGAGCATTCCAGAGCCGTATGAGGATAATCCTCAAGGAGATGCCTGTAGAAGGGGATATGTGCCTTCTCTGTAGCATCAATGTGCGGATTGGTGCCAATACCCCAGCCATCCAGTACAATGAGAAGAACGGGCTTCATGAGAGTGAAATAAGCCTTTCTTAAGTATGTTTATATTATTTATCTCTTTGATTAGTATTGAGAAAGTCACGAACGGTCGTTATATCCATCCCATCATGACCGTGTACAATGACAAAGTGTGGCTGTCAGTGATAGTGAAATTATAAAAGGTGCGGTCATATAATTCAAATATTGTTTAGCTGAACTAATTATTCTGTTATAATAAAATGTCTGAGGGAGTTTTTTATCATTGAATTATCAGAGGGGAAAAACTCATGCGAAAAAGTCTAAATATTTTCATTATCTTCTGCGCCGTGGTTCTTCTGTTCGCAGCCTGTGCGGCCGGCGGTGAACCCACCGTTAAGATCTATAAGAACGTAGATTGAGGGTGCTGTGACTCGTGGATTGATCATCTGCGGGCCAACGGCTTCAGTGTGGAGCCGATTAATGTTGAGGATCCGGGTGTCTACCGGAGCCGTTCAGGTATTCCCAGGAATCTTGCAAGCTGTCATACCGCGGAGGTGGAGGGCTATGTCATTGAGGGCCATGTCCCTGCGGCGGATATTAAGAAGCTCCTTAAACAGCGGCCGAAGGCGAAGGGGCTTGTCGTTGCCGGTATGCCGGCAGGGTCACCCGGCATGGAAAGCAACCGGCGCGATCCCTATGACGTGCTGCTCCTACAGATGGACGGCACGACTACGGTCTTCAGCAGTTATCCCTGATCATGAGTAAGGTATAGAGTCGCCGGGTTAGTAAAGAAGAGAGAGGAAATTGATCCGCCGGCTTGTCCTAACTGCGGCGGGGAGATGTCGGTATAAATCGAAACCCGGGACCTAATCTGTAAGGGGCTTCATATTAAATACTCAAGAAGGGCTTTCTGCGTGTGGAGTCTGTTTTCTGCCTGCTCAAAAATGACACTCTGGGCTGAATCGATCACCTCGGCGGTTATCTCTTCTCCCCTGTGGGCGGGAAGGCAGTGCATTACGATGGCATCTGGTTTGGCATGATGGAGAAGTTCTCTGTTGATCTGGAAGTCTTTAAATACGTTCTTCTTTTCTTCTGACTCGCTCTCCTGTCCCATACTGACCCAGACATCGGTATATAACACATCCGCGTCCTTTGCGGCCTCATACGGGCTCTTTATTATCTTGACCCTGCCCCCTTTTGAAGTGCTTGTCTCGAATATCTTTTTGTCGGGTTCATAGCCCTCAGGACATGCAAGTACGAGATCAATACCTGTTAAAGATGCCGACTCAACCAGTGAATTAGCGACATTGTTGCCGTCCCCTATATAGGCGACCCGCACATCCTTAAGCCGCCCCTTTTCTTCTTTTATGGTCATAAGGTCTGCAAGGGCCTGGCAGGGGTGATGCAGGTCAGTCAGTCCGTTGATGACCGGGATTGTTGCGTTGGCGGCGAATTTCTCAATCTTTTTATGGGCGAATGTTCTTATCACTATAGCATGCAGGTACCTTGAAAGCACCTTCGCGGTATCTTCGATGGTTTCACCCCTTCCAAGCTGTATCTCGCTGGCATTTATGTATATCGCCTGTGCGCCGAGCTGATAGATCCCTGCCTGAAAAGATATCCTTGTGCGTGTGGATGCCTTGTCAAAGAGGAGGCCGATGCTCTTCCCTATGAGAGGACAGGCGGAGGAATCCTTGCCTGATTTGAGTTCCCCCGCTCTCTTCAGGACTTCTTCTACGCCTCCTGATGTTATGTCTGTCAAGGAGAGAAAATTCATTAAAGAGACCTTAATCTGAACCGCGCATGAGCAGGTTCAGACATGTATTTCAAAAACATCCTCCAGTGTATTTATAAGTTGATCGACCTCTCTTTCAGAAACTGTTAAGGGAGGAGTGAAACGGAGCACGTTACCGCTTGTACAATTAATCAAAACACCCTTTTCCAGGCATGAATTAACTATTGAGTCACCGGCTGTGGTTAATTCCATCCCCAGAAGAAGACCCAATCCTCTAATTTCAGCAACCAGTGAGGGAAAGTCTGTCCTGAGTTTCTCAAGGGCCTTCCTGAAGTAGTGCTCCATGCGGCGGCAATTATCCAGTATGATGCCGTCCTCAAGCAGCGTCTCAATGGTTGCAATGGCAGCTGCGCAGGCAAGTGGATTACCCCCGAATGTTGAAGCATGCGTGCCGTGCTGAAATGATGATGCAGCTTTCTCTTTTGCAAGTACTGCACCGATGGCAACCCCTCCTCCAAGTCCTTTCGCGATACATATTATATCCGGTTCTATCCCGTAGTGTTCATACGCAAAGAACCTGCCGGTCCTGCCTATACCGGTCTGTACCTCATCTAAAATAAGCAGGAGACCATGATCGTCACAGAGCTTTCGAACCTTTTGTAGATAATCTTCCGCCGGAATCTTCACCCCTCCTTCTCCCTGTATCGGCTCAAGCATCACAGCGCATGTATGTTTGGAGAGAGAGTTATTAAGGGCCTTGATATCATTAAACGGAACATGTTTAAATCCGGGGACCAGTGGTTCAAAGCCTTTTTGTAATTTTTCCTGTCCTGTTGCGCTTAATGCGGCAAGAGTCCTGCCGTGGAAAGAACCATGGGCCGTAATAATTTCATACTTGTCCGGAGTTGTATGGTCTTTTGCGTATTTTCTTGCCAATTTAATCGCCGCCTCAACAGCCTCTGCTCCGGAATTACAGAAGAAGGCTTTGTCAGCACATGAGAGTTTGACAAGCAGTTTTGCCAGCCTGATCTGTGTTTCTATATGGTAGAGGTTGGAGACATGAAGGAGCCTCTGTGCCTGTTTTTGAAGCGCTACTACAACCTTGGGGTGACAGTGACCAAGACAGTTAACGGCTACCCCCCCGACAAAATCAAGGTATTCTTTACCGTCAGTGCTCCAAACCTTCATACCTCTTCCTTTTCTCAATACTATCGGTACGCGGTTATAGGTATTCATCAGGAATTTATTAGAGTCTGAAATGAGTTT
>CAXMSH010000175.1:0-3507 GCA_964195875.1 Thermodesulfovibrionia bacterium | reverse complement strand
CCTTTAAAAAGGCTGACCTGTAGCGCTTAATCAAATCTGCCAGAGCTGACGCCCTGGGGAGAGTCTTTGCGTTAATTCCTTCCACCCCTGAGGGATTGCTGAAGGCGTCAATAAGAGGTATATTCTTCTTTCCGGCATAATCGTGCATTTTTCCAATAGAGGTGATGCCTATACCCCTTCTCGGAAGGTTGGCTATCCTCAGAAGGTTCACATCATCATATCTGTTGAGGATGATCTTCATATAGGATGCAAGGTCCTTAACCTCCTTCCTGTCAAAGTAGCTTGTTCCTCCTATCACCGTGTACGGCATCTTCTTTCTGCGAAGTTCCACTTCAAAGAGCCTTGAAAAGACGTTTGCCCTGTAGATGATCGCAAAATCTTTGGGAGATAGATTTTTAGAGCTCATAAGATCCAGTATCCTGCTCACAACAAGCCGGGCCTCACCCTCACCGTCAACAGCTTTCATTATCTTTACCGTTGGTCCCGCCCCGTCAGATGTCCATAGGGATTTCTCCATCCTTCTGCTGTTATTGGTTATAAGGCTGTTTGCAGTCTCCAGTATATTTCCCATAGAACGGTAGTTCTGCTCAAGGCGAACCACCTTTGTTCCCTTAAAATCATCTTCAAAATCAAGGATATTACCGAGGTTCGCCCCCCTCCATGAGTAGACTGACTGGTCATCATCACCGACCACGCAGAGGTTTTTTCTTTTGCCTGCAAGGAGCTTAAGGAGTGTGTACTGAACCCTGTTCGTATCCTGATACTCATCAACCATGATATACCTGAACCTCTCCCTGTACTCATCGAGTATTCCTGGAACATTCCTGAACAGCTCAATCACAAGTAGGAGCAGGTCATCAAAGTCAACAGCATTCAGCGCCCTGAGCGTCTTCTGATATTCAGGATATACACTTGCCACTATAATCGAGAGCGGATCATCCCCTGAACTATCCATATCCTCAGGAGAGATGAAAGAGTTCTTGAGCCGTCCTATCCTGTCAAGTATCACCTCAGGCTTGAACTGCTTGTTATACATGCTTATATCTATAAGAAGGTTCTTTAATAAGGCCGCCTGCTCTGAAGTATTATAGATAGTGAAGTTCTTCCTCAGTCCGATGTGCTTCATCTCTTTTCTTAGGATCTTCAGGCAGAGGGAATGAAAGGTCGAAACTATTGGCGGCTTATTCTTCCTCTTCTTTAAGAGAGCTGTTATCCTCTCTCTCATCTCACGCGCTGCCCTGTTTGTAAAGGTTACCGCGATAATAGATTTAGGAGGCACGCCTTTATGAATGAGATATGCTGACCTGACGGTTATAACCCTCGTCTTGCCTGAACCTGCACCTGCAAGGACAAGAAGGGGGCCTTCTGTCATTGTTACCGCTTCATTCTGTGCAGGGTTTAGAGATAGTATGTATTGATCCATTGTCCACTTGTGATTGCAAAACCTGATAATGGCGGTTCCGGGATGATTATTTACAGATATATTATCAGCAGGAAACCAGGGCCGGGATATATTATGCCATACGGTACAAAAATGTTTTTCTGACTATCAGCCGTCAGACATCCGATAGAAGTCCCTTCCCGTGTTAAACTTAGACCATGCACTGCATTATATTCAGATCAATCCGCTTCACTAAGTATCGGTTTATCAGGAGTGATATATGGCATTGGTGAGTTTGAAAGATGTGAGGCTTGCGTTCGGCGGCCCTGAACTGATCGATGGGGTATCTTTGCAGATCGAGCGCAGGGAGCGGGTCTGCTTGGTCGGCAGGAACGGGGCAGGGAAATCCACCCTTATGAAGATCATAAGCGGTGAGATCACCCATGACGCGGGAGAGGTCATACGCGAGCAGGGTCTGCGAATAGCCTCGCTTGACCAGGAAGTTCAGCAGGACCTGTCAGGTACGGTGTTTGAGATAGTTGCAGGCGGTCTGGTCGGTATGGTCGATCTGCTCCATGAATACCACACTGTAAGCCTTAGTCTCTCACAGGGAGACGCAGGCGCAATAGCTGAACTAGAGCGGATACAGCACCTTATCGAATCCTCCGGCGGCTGGCAGGTTCAGCAAAGGGTCGAGACCGTCCTTTCGCGCCTCCGTCTGGTTCCTGACGCTCAGTCAGCTGCCCTCTCCGGCGGCTATAAAAGAAGGGTACTGCTTGCGAGGGCGCTCGTTAACGAACCGGACCTTTTGCTTCTTGATGAACCGACAAACCATCTTGATATCACCTCTATCGGCTGGCTTGAAGAATTCCTTCTCGATTACAGCGGTTCCATTCTTTTCATAACCCATGACCGGAAATTTCTCCAGAACCTGGCAACCCGCATAATAGAACTTGACCGTGGCCGGCTCACCAACTGGCCTTGTGATTATGCAGCCTACCTGACGCGAAGGCAGGCCGAACTCGATGCTGAGGCAACGCACAACGCGCTCTTTGATAAAAAGCTCTCACAGGAAGAGGCGTGGATACGCCAGGGCATCAAGGCCCGGCGCACCCGCAATGAAGGACGTGTAAGTGCGTTGAAGGAGATGAGAAAAGAGCGCCGTGTGAGGCGCACACATAGCGGGAGCGCCAGGATGGTCATGAACGAGGCCGATAAGTCAGGCAAACTGGTTCTTGAGGCTGAAGGGATCGGTTGTATTTACGAAGGCCGTCACCTCTTTCGCGATTTCTCCACGACCATCATCCGCGGTGACAAGATCGGCATTATAGGCCCTAACGGCTCAGGTAAAACCACTCTCCTGAAGATGCTCCTTGGATCAATGGAACCCCACAGCGGCTCCGTACGCATGGGGGTCAGGATCAAGGCTGCATATTTTGACCAGCATCGAGAGCAATTGATTGACGACAAATCTGTTATGGAGAACGTGGCAGACGGCTCCGGGCACGTGGCAGTAAACGGAAAGACAAGACACGTAATCGGCTATCTGCAGGATTTTCTATTCCCGCCGGAAAGGGCACGCTCGCTGGTAAAGGTCCTGTCAGGCGGCGAGCGAAACAGGGCACTGCTGGCAAGGCTTTTCACCAAACCTTCGAACGTACTGGTAATGGACGAACCCACCAATGATCTTGACACCGATACCCTTGAACTCCTTGAGGAGATGCTGATGCAGTACGAGGGCACCGTCCTCCTTGTCAGCCATGACAGGGAGTTTCTCAACAACATCGTAACAAGCACAATAGTCTTCGAAGGTGATGGAAGGCTTGAAGAATATGTGGGCGGCTATGACGACTGGCTGATACAGCGAAGACCGGCAGTCCCGGCACAAACCGAAAAGTCATCGATGCCGAAGAAAACCAGGATGAGGCAGGAACGTCCGCGCATACTCACATTTAAAGAAAAAAAAGAGCTTGATTCATTGCCTCTGTTGATCGAATCTCTCGAAGAAGAGCGCAAGAGGCTTTTTGGAATGCTTGCAAGTCCTGAATTCTACCAGCAGGAGGGAAGCAGGATACCCGAGACAAAAGCCAGACTCGGGGAACTCGAAATAGAGATCACCGGATCTT
>CAXMSH010000174.1:0-3507 GCA_964195875.1 Thermodesulfovibrionia bacterium | reverse complement strand
CCCTGTCCCCCTGTTTTCTTTGTGAAAACAAAGAAGGGGGACCCTAACCCCTCTTTACCAACCAGAAGTAGGTGCTTTAAGCAAGAGGGGAATAAAGAAAATATACCTGAGTAGTTTACAAAGATCAATACCTGTCCTTACCGCTGAAGGACATGCGACAGGCGGGGAGTTTACACAGAAGTAAGCCAGGATTTGTACGCCTGGACCTCACCCTTAACGGCTTTAAAGAAGAGTCCCTGCAGTTTCTTTGTAACAGGGCCTGGTTTACCATTTCCTATGACCCTGCCGTCCACCTCTCTTATAGGGGTAACCTCAGCAGCAGTACCGGTAAAGAACGCTTCATCGGCTACATAGAGCTGGTCTCTTGTAAAATCAGCCTCTTTAAATTTAATCTTCTCCCTGCGGGCCATATCGATAATACTTCTTCTCGTTATACCATCAAGAACTGAAGGCAAGGGAGGCGTAGCCAGAACCCCGTCACTAACAATAAATATATTCTGTCCTGTCCCCTCTGAAACAAGTCCGTTTGTATCAAGCAGCAAGGCCTCATCAAATCCGCATGAAATCGCCTCGCGCTTTGCCAGAAGCGAATTTGTATAGTCACCGCACGTCTTGCTCTTTGTCATAGTTACGTTTACATGGTGCCTTGCAAAAGAGGATATCTTCACCCTTATGCCGTTCTTTATGCCGTCTTCTCCAAGATACGCGCCCCATGGCCATACGGCAATTGCAACCCTGATCGGATTGTCCTTCGGATATATACCCATAACACCATGCCCTATAAAAACAATCGGCCTGATGTAGCACTCCTTAAGCTTATTAATCCTGACAGAGTCAATAATTGCCTTCTTAATCTCTTTGGCGGAATAAGGAATCTTAATCTGCAGGATATGACAGGAATCAAAAAGCCTCTCCACATGTTCGTCCAGCCTGAAGATGACGGAACCTTTCTTTGCCCGGTAACATCTGATACCCTCAAACGCGCCTAACCCATAATGAAGAGTATGGGTTAAAACATGAACATTTGCATCATCCCAATTAACAAAATTTCCATCCATCCAGATCTTTTTAGATTTATCAATCATATTCCCTCCTAATAATTTAATCATATCACCACAGAGAAGACAGAGAATGTTAATAATAAATAAGATCTATTCCCGGTCATCACGGTGTTCTCATGTTTTCGTTTGATCCATACAACACATTGAATCGTTTCACTCAACACCTGCCGGTCCAAGACTTATTGTACAGGCAGGAGTGCACAGAGAACAAGATATAACAGACCTGTCTCTTTTTAGTTTAAATTTTTCCTTCCTGTCCCGTGGCAAAGTTTATCCGCCTCTGGAGGGCTTTACGGGATGTGCCCTCCCCCACCGCTTTGTTTCACTACCCAATGATTTGCAATAGCAAATCAAAAAATGGGTACAAGCAAGCGAAACAGTGGGGGCCTACTTTTGGCTGTGGTTTGTCCCTGTGGTGTTTTACACAAAAAAGGTTTCATTGTCAATAAACCCCTGGACATTACCAACCGTCTTCGCCTATAAGCGGCACAAAAACACAAGAGGTTGAAGTCGATTTTTCTACCCCTGACGGGGTCTTCCTGATCAGATAAAGCACCTGTGATAATTTATCTCCGACCGGTATAACAAGCCTTCCCCCTGTTTTTAACTGACTTATATACGCGTCAGGTATCTTTGGGGCAGCAGCCGTAACAATAATAGCGTCAAAAGGCGCGTATTCAGGCAGACCTAAAGTCCCGTCGCCTGTAAAGACATGCACATTCAGATAACCGAGTTCCTTCATCAAATCCTTCGCACTTTCAGCGAGAGAATCGACCCTTTCAACAGTAAATACCTCAAGAGCAAGAAGAGAAAGGAGAGATGACTGATATCCCGACCCGGTGCCTATCTCAAGCACCCTCTCATCTCCTCTTAATTCAAGGAGTTCCGTCATCAACGCTACCATATACGGCTGTGAGATCGTCTGTCCTTCACAGGTTGGGAGGGCCCGGTCATCATAAGCAACATCCTGCAGGTCTTTCCTGACAAAAAGATGACGTCTGACACTCTCCATTGCCGAGAGAACGCGTTCGTCCTTTATACCGCGGGGTCTCAACTGGTTTTCAACCATCAGACGCCGTTCTTTTTCGTAGTCCATATATACAATCCCTAATTATTTTGCCACAGACTTTCACTGACTAACATAACTTTGACTAAAAAACTATAAAGAACTAAAAACTTTTTCCAGTATTTATTTGAATCTGCTTTATTTTTTTATACCCATTCTTGAGTCTGTGTAAGTCAGTGGCTAATTGATTCTTTTTAGTATCTCCCGTGCCGCGATAATACCGGAAACAGATGCCTGGATAAGCCCCCTGCTCACACCAGCCCCGTCACCGACAGCAAAGAGGTCTTTCACCTCGGTCTCCAGATTTCTGTCCAGCTTCAGCTGTCTGGAGTAAAACTTCACCTCAACACCATAAAGCAGGGTATGTGGGCTGTTGACACCGGGGGCGATTTTATCCATCACCTCCAGCATCTCAAGTATATCCGTGATATATCTGTAAGGGAGGACAAAACTGAGATCACCCGGCGCGGCATCTTTCAGCGATGGGCTTACCGCTCCTTTTGAGATCCTCTCCGGAGTTGATCGGCGTCCGGACTGAAGGTCGCCAAGTCTCTGAAGAATGATACCGTTGCCTAACAGGTTAGCAAGCCCGGCAACGCTCCTCCCGTAAAGATGAGGTTCGTCAAATGGCTCGGTAAAATTTGTGCTTACAAGAATAGCAAAGTTTGTATTGCCGGTTATCCTGTTAGAATAACTATGACCATTAACCGTCCATACCCCCTTCACGTATTCCTTTACAACCTCACCTTCAGGGTTTACACAAAATGTCCTGACCCTGTCATTGAACTTTTTCGAGTAAAAGATGAGCTTTGGTTCGTAGGAGACGTCAGTAAGGGGTTTCAGCACACTGGCGGGAAGCTCAACCCTGACACCTATATCCACCGGGTTTCTGAGAAGTGAAAGACCTAAAGCCCTTGACTGCTCCTCAAGCCAAAGTGATCCTTCCCTGCCGGGGGCAGCTATCACAAATTCAGAATAAATCTTCTCTCCATCACTTATCTCAACGCCTGCCACCTTATTATCCTCAACCAGAATATTGAGAACATCAGTTGAAAAAAGAATATCTACGCTTGAGTTGAGGTCAGCCTTTAACTTCTTCAGGAGTTCAGGACATCGGTCTGTTCCGATATGTCTAATACGGGATGGGATGAGAATAAGTCCGTTTTTTTCTGAAATACTCCTGAGAGCCTCAACCTTTTTCAGATCAGAACCGTAAACGTCAGGAGGTGCGCCATATTTTATATAGATTTTATCTGTGTACTCAATTAGGTCATCTAAAGTACTGTTATCAATATGCCTTGACAGATTTCCACCGACTTCCTTTGACAGGCTCAGCTTTCCGTCACTGAATGCCCCCGCGCCGCCCCAGCCGCTCAATAG
>CAXMSH010000173.1:0-3507 GCA_964195875.1 Thermodesulfovibrionia bacterium | reverse complement strand
GTGCCTCACGGGTCAAATACCCCGCAACCCATCCTTCCTTACAGGTCTTATCAATCACCTTAAGCCAGTCATTATTGACCCTCTTTACCAGAAGAAGATCATCACGTAATAATTTTTTGATCAGTCTGCTTTTTGGATTCGGTTTTACCCTCAAACTCAGGGTTTTTGTTTTTACCTGAACGACACGTTCATTCAGGGATATCTTTGAATCTTCAGGCAGACATTTTGAAGTCTTATTGATAAAGGATGCTACGAGCCTGAATTTTTCTTCAAGAGGGCTCATATCTATCTCTCTGCATCTGTCCGTAATGCATCTTGATTCACCGTTTAACTTCATGCCTTTTATCTCATAGTTGACTATGATGCAGTAATCTTCTTTTGTTTCCCGGTTATATACTGACATTGATCCCTTTATCTCATGGACCGGTCTTTTCAGTCTACCCTCAATAAGATCGACTATTTCATTGTGCAGTTCACTGCCCTTTAGCCAGAAGAGCTGATCAAATACAAAAAAACTCTTGGTAGCAAGATTTCTGTCGCAATAATCAGATCCCTTTAAGGCCTTCTTTATCATCTTTGCCAGCATCTCGTGCTCTTTGGGGGTAGCTTTATATGTGCCGGTCAGAATGGGTCTGCAATGTATCATATAGAGGGCTTTGTCCTGTTCCCTGTGATTCTCATCCAGATAGGTATCAACCCAGCTTTTGACAGTGCCGCACGCATAACTTTTCTCTGCGTGGAGAAATAAAATTATACAAAGAAAGATTAATAGCAAATAATTTGAATATTTTCCCATGAATATTGCGCTCCTTAATAGATTAGTATAGCTAATGCTGATTTAATGTGCTTTTCTTTCTCCTGACCCACTCAAATAACTTGTTAGGGCCGTATGCCTTCAACAGATATCCCCTCGTTAGTGAAAACTCTGTCACTGTTGCATTGATAAATATAATTATCAATGCAGCAGTAGATAAATATTACCACCAAATGCTTCAAGATTTTGAAAATGTTCTATAGGAGTTTTTGCTTAATAAACAAAGGAGACTATGAGGACTCTATTAACCTGAAAACGGCAGTTAGCCGCTGATTTACGCAGATCGCCGCAGATTTTTAAATAAGTTACAGGTAATTCATGTTTCACCATTTCAGTGAAATATAAACCATAAGTTTTTGTTCTATCGGAGTTTGTCCGCGTTTATCTGTGGCCAAATGCTTTTTATAGGATTAATGTTACTTGCAACTTGTAAGGGAGTACTGAATTTAATAAATATTGAATACGAAAATGGATTATCAGAACTGGAGATGCAGGCATTCAGTCAAGCATTAATAAGTGCTGGCGCGGGAAAAGTTTTTATAGACGGGGAACAGGTCTAAACTCTATTAACCCCTGCCTCTTTTTGAAACCTCTTCGTTGTAGAATTTTCTATAAAGCACTTCCCACTCACCTGAACCTTCGTATATCTTCTTTGAGTAGGACTCCAGCTTGTTGCAGACGAATTGGTCAATATCTTCGGAGATCTTAAGTTCCCTGGTAATGACCCTCTTTATTTCACGCCTTACTTCACTGTCCTCTGAAAGAGGGACTATCGTTTTTCTTTCCTGAAGCCCCTTATATACAACGTGTGTTAAGTGACTTATCTTGTCATCAGAGAGTTTCATAAGATAATATTTCTTTCCCTGACAAGCTTCTTCTTTGTCAGATCAAAGAGTGTCCGGAAATCCATTCTTCCCTTTTCGATCTCCGTTTCATACTGCTTGAGAATCCCCCTCACCTCATCATTGAGCCTGTCTTCGACCATAAGCTCATCAATCATCAACTCTTCAAGTACTACTATCGCTCGTTCCTTCGACTCTTTCAGCTCAATGAGCTGATTCTTAAGGAGTCCTTCAATTATCTCCTTTGAGATGACTGCCACCCATTCCTTAGGAATTCTCATTTCTCAACAAACGGCAGTAAAGCTATATTCCGCGCCCTTTTTATAGAGGTCGCGAGTTCTCTCTGATGCCTTGCGCAGGTACCGGACATTCTGCCCGGAGTTATCTTTCCTCTTTCTGAAATATAGTTTCTGAGAACTCTGACATCTTTGTAGTCAATAAAGGCTACCTTGTCAGAGCAGAACTTACAGTATTTTTTCTTTAGAAACCTTTTCCCTCTGTATTTGTTGTATTGCAATTTTCACTCCTTTATTTGTTAAAACAGTCAACC
Organism: Thermodesulfovibrionia bacterium; assembly: GCA_964195875.1. Classification (GTDB taxonomy): domain Bacteria; phylum Nitrospirota; class Thermodesulfovibrionia; order UBA6902; family UBA6902; genus CAXMSH01. Next base: position 1,301 of record CAXMSH010000173.1, on the reverse strand, counting down.
CGGTCAGGCTGTTCATACTGTTTGAACTTTTGTTAATGTAACCTCCTAAAAAGGTTCAATATCGGTTGTTTCTTCAGGGGGCTCTCCCTGACCTGAAGACGAGGTATTAGCATCTCCCTGCTTTCTTGAAAGAAAACGCACGCTCTGGGCAACAACCTCATGCCTGCTCCTCTTCTGGCCTTCCTCAGTCTCCCAGCGGTTCTCCTTCAGTCTGCCCTCTACAAGTACAGAGCTGCCCTTGTTCAGATATTGCCCGCAGGTATCGGCCTGCTTGCCAAAGACAACAATATTTATAAAGGTAACCTCTTCTTTAGCTTCATCTCCCTGCTTAAACTTACGATTGACAGCGATTCCAAAATTACATACAGAGGTCCCCTGCGGAGTATATCTAACCTCAGGGTCCCTTGTCAGATTCCCAATTAGAATAACCCTGTTAAACACTTTCTTTATCCTCCGGTGAGACTGTCTCTTCTTCAATCGGCGAGGCTGTCTCTTCTTCAATCGGCGAGGCTGTCTCTTCTTCAATCGGTGAGACTGTCTCTTCTTCAATCGGTGAGACTGTCTCTTCTTCAATCGGTGAGACTGTCTCTTCTTCAGTTTGCTCAGGCTGTTGTATTACAGGCTTCTGAGCCTCAGCAATCTGTTTTTCAGCAGCTGCAGCAAGAGAAGCCATCACAGCCTCAACATGTTTCTTTTTTACCACTTTAATAACCATAATTTTATTTATGGCGTCAGTGATCATGGCGTAGCGTTCCAGTTCCTGGATTGTGGTAGGGGGGGCTTTAAAGAGCAGGACTATGTAGTGACCTTTCTCCTGCTTGTTTAGCTGGTAGGCGAGTTTCCTGGATCCCCAGTTCTCGGACTTGAGGATCTCTCCTCCCTGCTTGATGATCTTATCTTTAACGTTTTCAACTATCTCGTTGATAGCGTTTTCGTCGAGATTAGGATCAATGATCATTATCTTTTCGTATAGAGTCATTGGTTTCCTCCTTATGGATTATTCTATCTTCACGATACAGCCAAAGGCGGTAATTCGCGAAAAGTAGCCCTTTCCCGGCTTCAGAAAGAGCAAAGAGTACAGTTTTTATATCACATCAGGAGAATAAAAAGCAATATAATGATAAAATAATAGCTAAATTTAAAGATTCCTCATTATTTATCGAGCAGTTACTTTTCAAGTATAAATGACCACCTTTGTTTGCATGAGACAGCTTATACTATTCATATTTCCCCTATTCATAATCTTATTCGGCTGTGTTGAGCAGGAGACCTCGAGAAAAATAAACCTTGGGGAGAGAGTG
>CAXMSH010000172.1:0-3509 GCA_964195875.1 Thermodesulfovibrionia bacterium | reverse complement strand
CGAAACCATTTTCGACGGACCAGCCGGCACCTTTAAGAACAATATCCCTGAAATCTTTTTTTGAGAGCTTTAAGGCCCCTTTTGAACCGACTCCTGCCGGTATGCTGCTGTACATGACCTCCACGAGGTCTCTTATTCTGGGGAGAGCCTCTTCTTTCATGAGATTGCTCCGCAGAAGTCTGACGCCTCAGTTGATATCGTATCCGACGCCGCCGGGTGAGATAATTCCTTCCTTAATATCAAAAGCGGCAACCCCTCCGATTGGGAAACCGTATCCCATATGTATATCAGGCATCGCAAGAGATGAACCGACGATTCCCGGAAGCGTTGCTACATTAGCAACCTGTTCCACTGATTTTATCTCGAGGTCTTTTTCCAAAATGCTGTCGATATAGATAATACCGTTTGTTCTCATGCCGGGTCTGAAGCCCCGGGGTATTTCGAGTCTTGCTGCATCAATCCTGTGAAGTCCTTCAATACTCATCAAACCACCCCCTTATATTCTTCGTAATGGTTGTTTTACCCATGACCCATGACCCATGACCCATGACCCTTCACGGTTTTTATTATATATCAAAGATTATTGTAGCTTCCCAGAAAGAGTTTTTCTTTAGAGATAATTTGTGGTAAGTAGCCGCTTTAAGGAGCAATCTCTTTTCATTTACTGCAGGATTAAAAAAACCACCGGATATTTTAGCTGTTAATGTGGTACCCCTTAACATGACATTGAACTTTCTGCCGGTGAAATCGTATGTGTCGAACAGAAAGATAAGTTCGTTGAGCCACAACACCAGAAGTCCTTCGGTTGTATCACTCTCAAGATTAACCTCTTTCTGCTCTGATTCAGGTATCCTGGCGGTGTCGGTAATGAGTTCTGACATGCCGCAGGCCGCGTTAGCAAAAAGCTCTTGGAGGTTCACCCCCTGAACTCTGAGTCCTACATCTCCCGAGACGTCAATTACTTCATAATTCTTCATGAAGTTGCCAGAATGACAGTATAAATAGATTAATACATAACAATTGTCACTCCGGTCGGTGCGACTCCTTGCTGAGATCCTCTTCGGACTTGTCGGGAGTCATCAGGCAATACGATTCCGGACCCTCCACAAAAACGGCGGGCAGGCAAGCCGGAATGACATTAATTCTGAGTTTGGAATGACAAACCTTAATGATAGTATCATATTTCACAATATTACCCACACAATTACCGGAAGAGACAATTTTAATCAATCCTTGTAAGCTTAAGTCGATATGGTTATGAATGAAGTATGGTTAAAGTCTCAGAGTCTCATTTATTGCGGAAAGCAATTTGTCAGGAGTAAAGGGTTTTTCCAGAAGATAATGCGCGCCGTGCTTAATCGTCTCTTCGGCTGTTTGATCGGTGCCGTAGCCCGTAATAATGATAACTTTAGTATCCGGCCATTTAACCCTGATCAGTTTCAGAACCTCAATACCGTCCACATCAGGCATCTTAAGGTCGAGCAGTACGAGATTGAAGCGTTCTTTCTCGAGTATCCCAATACCCTCTTTTCCGCCTGAGGCCGTTTTTACTTCATACCCCACGGAGGATAAAGCCCTTTCACAACTCATCCTTATTATTAATTCATCATCTATGGTAAGTACCTTTGTCATTTTTCCGGGTTTAACAAAGGTAGACGGATAAAGAAGCTGGTGCCTTTTCCGACTTTGGTTTTTACTTTAATATGTCCTCCGAACTGTGAAACTATACCATGAGTGATGGACAGGCCGAGACCAGTCCCCTGACCTATCGGCTTTGTAGTAAAGAATGGTTCGAACAGTTTGGACATATCTTTCTCGTTTATTCCTGATCCTGTGTCTGTGAATTCAATTTCAACGTAATTCTTTCCCTCAACGGATGCCTTGCGTGTTGATACGGTCATGGAGCCTCTTTCATTCATGGCATCCGCGGCGTTTATGAGCATGTTAAGGAAAATCTGCTGAAATTTATGTTCCTCCCCGATAGTTTTTAATGATAGATCATCGATATTCAGGTTAAAGATGATGTTATGGAATTTTTCCTGGTTTTTAACCATGAAGATTGCTTTTTTAAGAACATCGTTAATATTGATCTCGCCCTTTTCTGTGGAAGAGGCACGAGCGAAGGCAAGAAGATTTTTTATTATCTTTGCGCATCTTTCCGTCTGGTCAATAATGATCTGAATGTCTTCTGCTTCAGTGCTTTCAGGTGGAAACCTCTTTAGAAGAAGATATGAAAATGTCACAATACCGGTCAGCGGGTTGTTGATTTCATGTGCTACACCTGCGGCCATTCTTCCGAGTGAAGCAAGCTTCTCTGTCTGGACAAGAGCGTCATGGGTCTTTTTTATCTCATCTGTTTTCCTGGCGACTTCATCTTCAAGCGTTTTGGTCCATTCTTCCATCTTATGCCTTGACGCCTTGATATCTCTTGTCATGGAGTTAAAGGCTTCTGCAAGTTTTCCGATCTCATCCGAGCTATTTATGGAGACAGAATGATCCAGGTCTCCTGTGGAGACCCTCTCCATGCCGTTGACGAGTTCTCGTACAGGTTTTGAAACAATCTTATAGATTATTATCATCAATGATACTGATATTGCGAGAATGAAAATTATTACGTAAGCTGTAAGTGCCTGCTTCTGTTTTACCTTAGCCTCGTCAAGGAGAGCAAGAGATAAATCGGCCTCAACGAATCCCAGGATGTCCTGCCCTTTAATATGAACATGACATTCAGAAGTGTAACATGCAGGTTCATTGAATATGGGTTCAATAAGCTTTAATACCGTGAAACCCTCCTTCTTCCTGTATATGTTCCATTTCTTTGATTCCGTCAGTAGTGCGGACGATTCTTCAATATCCGTGTGACATCCTCTGCATGCTATTGATGTTGTGTCAATATGTTTGGCGATTTCCTCCTCAAAAGTGGAATAAAATATCTTGCCTGTATGGTCAAATATTCTTACTCCCTCAACCCCTTCTGCTATGCTGATGTCCTGAAGTGTTTGCTGTATTTCGTCTCTAAGAAAGTGGAGCATATTGTTGCGGTTACCTTTTTTTATGTACTCAATAAATGAAACGCCGTTCTTTATCGCTATTGACGTAAGATACTTCTCCTGTTTTTCCAGAATCGCGTACCAGAAAATCATGCTTCCTGAAATAATCAGGACACCTATTGCAATGATTAATTTTGTTGTGATGGATTCTTTGATGTGAAAGAGGTTTTTTGTCATGCTATGATTATAAATGGGTTTGGAAATTTTTTAAAGGAGCAGACCGGTAAAAGCCCGGATTTACGAATTCAGTTGAAACAGACCTGCTGTTTTGTTAATAAACCTTAACAGCCATTAAGATATTGATTGTCAGTTTTATATTTTTTTTGTATAATCCTAATGTTATGCCTGGATCATATATACCTGTTGACTACTTGCCGGTACTGATAATATCTGTTATCGTGGCGCTGGTTGGACTATCTCCGCTGATAATCGGGAGTATTCTCAGGCCCCGCCGGCTCT
>CAXMSH010000171.1:0-3519 GCA_964195875.1 Thermodesulfovibrionia bacterium | reverse complement strand
TTTACAGCTGACTCCCTCACATCGTAGCCAAGGGCAAGCCCCGCAGCGACTGCTGAGGAGAAGACACACCCCGTACCGTGGAAGTCTCCTTCAAGCCTTTTACTCTCCAGTTCAATAAAATCCTCACCGTCAAAGAGCAGGTCAATCGCACGGTCATTAAGGTGTCCACCAGTGATAATGACAGATTCAGTCCCGAAATCCAGCAGTTTAACCGCTGCATTCTTCATATCCGCCACATTGTGTATTTCAATGCCGGTAAGGGCAAAAGTCTCATATATATTGGGGGTGATTACTCTTGAAACAGGGAAGAGGAGATCCCTAATAGCGTCCAGTGTCCCATCTTTTGACAGGGGGGTACCTGAAGATGAGACAGTAACAGGGTCGAGTACAATATTTACGAGAGACTCCTCCCTGATCTTCCGGGCTATTAACTCAACAACATCTTTGGTATATACCATGCCTATCTTAACCGAGTCTGGGAATACATCCGACAGAAGCACATCTAACTGCTTCATGAAGAAGTCAGAACTGAGCTCCTGGATATCAATAACCCCTTCTGAATTCTGAGCGGTAAGCACCGTGGGAACACTTAACCCGTATGTGCCCATGGACATGAAGACCTTCAGATCAACCTGCAGCCCCGCTCCCCCCGAAGGGTCTGATCCGGCTATTGTCAGGACAGACTTCATGAAAAGACTATATCAATTATTTTATAATATTTCCATAAGACCAGTGATATGACAAAACTTAATGAAACAAAAAAGAACGAAAATGATGATGAATTCCTGGAAATCGTAACAAGTGAAGGTAAGATGATAAAGGTCCTGCCCCGTTCCGAGATACACGGCAATCCTTCACTAATACATAAGGTAGTTCACGTACTTGTTTTAAACGGTAAAGGCAGGATCTTCCTTCAGAAGAGGGCTATGAGCAAGAGCGTTGCGCCCGGGAAATGGGATACTTCCGTAGGGGGACATGTTAGTTCAGGTGAAACAATCGAGGAGGCACTAATGCGTGAGATGGAAGAAGAACTCGGAATCAGACCTGACAAGCCAGAATTCCTGTACAGCTATATTCATTCAAACCCTTATGAAACAGAACTTGTTTATACATATTCATGCTTATATGATGGGCCTATAAGTTTTAATAAAACCGAGATTGACGATGTAAGGCTCTGGAGCTTAGATGAGATCAACAGGAATATCGGGAAAAATATCCTGAGTGATAACTTTGAACACGAATTTAAGATGTTTATGAAGAATAAACATTATGGGAACAAAGCAGATACGCCTAAGAGGACGTAGACTGAAGTGAAGAATCCTGGTGTCATGTCAATTGCAAAGTGTCATTCCGGCCTGTCCCGATTCTTCGGGGAATGACGAACTGTGGAGAATGTTATGCAATTTTCCACACAATAACCGGTAGAGCCATGAAAATAACCCATTACTCTTTCGGCAGTATCACCATTGATGGTCAAACCTACTCCTCCGATGTAATTATCCACCCTGACTCTGTAAACCCCTCGTGGTGGAGAAAGGAGGGACATATCCTCCAGGAAGCTGACCTTGCGGATACCATCAAGAACGCCGTGTCAATCCTGATAATCGGGACCGGTTATTACGGCGCAATGAGGGTGCCGGGTACAACTCTTGATTACCTGAAATCAAAGAATTTTGAGGTCCATATCTGCGTCACTTCAGATGCTGTCAAGCTGTACAACCGGCTTTCAGAGAAAGAAACGGTGTCAGCCGCTCTACACCTAACATGCTAAGTGGTAAGAGACGGATAATTTAGCAAAAGATATATTCACAAAAATTCTTGTTGTTTCTTATTTAAAAAAGCTATAAAATATATCCTGAAATGATTTTATTCAATTAGTTCAAAGGATAACCTGGAAGAAATATGAAAGATAATAGAAAACATAAAAGGGTTATAAGCAAGGGAAAGGATATACTCTGCCGAGTACAGTTCGCAACAGAGGTCATACTTTTAAACATTAGCAGTTCCGGCGCTTCAATCAGGCTGAACAAACAATTAAATATGGGACATGAATATTCTATTAATATTAAACGTGGTAAAAGTTCTATTTCAATAAAAGGCACTGTTGTATGGGAGAAGCTGATTGCTTCTGAGAAGAGTGAGGTTGGTGATCTGGTACCTGTATACAAGGCGGGAATAAAGTTTAGCAACATCATGACTGAAAAAGGAGGCGAGATTATTGATTTCATCAGTGAACACCTTGATCCTTCAGAACTCCAATCACGATTAAGAGGGATAAGGGTCGATATCTCGGGGTCCCCTCATGATACCCTCATAAATAATCACCAACACTTCACCGTTCTGAAGCTGAGCCCTGGCGGGATACTTCTGCAGACAGACTCCAAGATGAAACCGGGTGATTCATGTTGGATGGAATTGAATTTTCCAGAAGAGAAAAGACCTTTGAAATTTATGGGCAAGGTGGTCACTTCTTCTGAAGCCCCCGGCGAAAAACCGGGCCTGCATGAAACAGACATGGAGATTGTCAAAATCAGCGATGAAGACAGGGCAATACTCAATAATATTATAGGTTCACTGCAGGAAATTATCGAATAATACGCTATTATGAAGTGCCTATAGCCTCCATGGCTATCCTCTCAGCAGTCTCAAATACAGCCTTCTTACCTTCCTCTGTCCTCGATTCTATATAGAACCTGACCTTGGGTTCTGTCCCGGAAGGTCTTATCATAAGCCATGAAGCGTCATCAAAAACGAGTTTTGTACCGTCAACAGTTATAACCTCCTTAACAACCCTCTTCTTCCCTCCTATATCAACAATACTTCCTTCCCTGTAACTCTCCCTTATTGAAGAGAGTTTCTCAAGAAGCGGCTTTCCGGTAAGCGCCCTGTCAACCGTGATACCTGACCGGTCAGGGTAGTAATATCCGTATTCAGCCATCAGTTCATCGAGGTACGCGCCAAGATTTTTTCCTGTAACAGCCATCATTTCAATTGAAAGGAGCAGACCGAAAATGGCATCTTTTTCAAGCGTATGATTATAACCGGTGATTCCATCAGACTCCTCAAAGGCAACGATCGCCTTTTGCCCTGACAGGCCGAGAAGGTAGGGCCTGAAGTTCTTGAAGCCGACCTTAGTCTCCTTTACGGTTATCCCGAGTTTCCCGGCTATGGCATTCACGAGATTGCTTGTTCCAGACGATTTCACTGCAAGGCCTTTAAAGCCCCTGTGAACATGCAAAAAATGTAGGGCCATCGCCCCAAAATAGTTCATCGGCAACTGCATAATCGGGTCAGCATAACGAATACGGTCACCGTCAGGGTCCATGATAACCCCGAGTCTGAAAGCAGCGCTGCTGCCTTGAAGAGCTCTTTCAACCCCCTCCATATTCTCTGCAGACGGTTCAGGCGCTATCCCTCCGAAGAGCGGATCATCTTCAGTACGAAGATAACAGATATTATCGCTTGCTCCTATTATCCTCTGGATCCTATTCCTTGTTGCACCATGTACATTATCTGTAC
>CAXMSH010000170.1:0-3593 GCA_964195875.1 Thermodesulfovibrionia bacterium | reverse complement strand
GGCGAAGACATAAATACCGTTGATATTAAGGACCCGATTATCGGTTTCGTCTTCAGTAACAAGGGGTTGATGTATAACCTGACTATAGAGGGCTCAAAGTTCACGAAGATTGTCCGCTAATAGTAGATTCGAGTTGGTTCTGTCAGGACTTAACACCCGGTCTGATGGTTGAAGTCCTTTTTTTACCCTTTTGAAGGGGGCGGGTCTTTCCTGATACTCCGGAGGGCTTTCCCGTCTGCGGTCTTCTCTCTTTCTGGTGTGGTTGTCGGGACTCTCTTGAACGGAGACCGGCACCCGCTGGCTTCTTGGGATATCTCACTCTCCTGCGATAACCGGTTACGATCATATCTTCTGTTATAGGCATAACAGGGATCTTCTCCCTTATGTATTCCTCGATTTCAGTGAGGGAGTGGACGTACTCTTCGCAGGCGAGGCTTATCGCCCTGCCGTCGGCACCGGCCCGCGCTGTCCTGCCTATCCGGTGTACATAATCCTCCCGGTCCTGTGGAAGGTCGTAGTTTATCACGTGTGTTACCCCGTCGATATGGAGCCCCCGGCTTGCCACATCGGTTGCCACAAGGATCGGTAATTTGCCTTCCTTGAACCGGGTCAGCACCTTTAACCGTTTCGTCTGGTGAATCTCTCCTGTTATAGCCGCGGTCTCGCAATCATTGGCATTAAGAGTTGCCTCGAGCCGTTCGACAGCAGCCCTCGTGTTGCAGAAGATCAGATAGCGTCCGGCCGGTTCACGCCTGAGGATCCAGAGGAGAAGCCCGAGCTTTTCGGACTTGCCGATGTGATACAGCTCCTGCTTTATCTTCTGAACGGTAATTGTTTCGGGAGTTACGACAAACTGCTCCGGAAGATTCATGTGTTCATAGCACAACTCGTGCACGCGCTGGGAGAGGGTAGCGGAGAAGAGCATGGACTGCCGCTGATCGTAAGGAGACATCCTCCTTAGCATAAAACGCAGGTCGCTGATGAAGCCCATGTCAAAGAGACGGTCGGCTTCGTCAATCACGAGGTACTGTGTCTTACGCAGACTGTAGACCTTCTGTTTAAGGTAGTCAATGAGCCGGCCTGGCGTGCCTATAAGCACGTCAACTTTATCTTCGAGATCTTTGCGCTGTTTCAGATAGTCAATACCGCCATAAACAGATAAGATCCTGAATCCTGCGGGACCGCCAAGCAGTGTTGCCTCGGCATGTATCTGGACCACCAGTTCCCGTGTTGGGGCGATGATTAGTACCCGGGGGGAGTTGCTCCTTTTCTGTGGAGGCGCCTGGAGCATGCGTGAAAATATCGCGATCAGGAAGGAGGCGGTCTTGCCGGTGCCTGTCTGGGCCTGCGCAGCGATGTCCTTGCCTTTCAGAGCGCTGGGGAGAGTATGGGCCTGGACAGGGGTGCATTCAGTAAATCCTGCGGCTCTGATTCCCTCAAGAACCTTCTCGTGTATATTCAGCTCTTCAAATTTCACAGTATCTACTATACCTTAACAGCTACATATTCTTAAAGCGGTGATTCAACACAGAGGACATGGAGTGGCGAAGTGCACGGTCCATAGAGCAAAGGCCCTAATGTCATGTCAAGTGTCATTCCGGCTTGTCCGGAATCAAAGAGGAGTACGATTCCCGACGTAGCGGGAATGACAATTCAAGCAGCCCGACATTATAAGATTGACATGACACTAAGGCACAACGTGACAAATAAGGACAAAATACTTTTCTTGTATTTCTGATACTTTGTGCCTATGTATCTTTGTCACTTTGCACCTGATTAGTTACAATATATCTGCTATGAGAAGAATAATCCTTGCATCAGCATCACCGAGGAGAAAGGAGATCCTGAAGATAACAGGCCTGGATTTTGATGTTTGTGCCGGTGATTATGAAGAGGATCTTGGTCTCTCGTTGAAACCGCGTCAACTGGCAAGGTTCATATCGCGCAAAAAGGCGGAAGCGGTCGCCCATAAATACAAAAACACGATAATCATAGCGGCTGATACGTTTATTCTCTTTAAGAACAGACTGCTCGGCAAGCCCGGCACCGGGAAAGATGCTGTTAAGATGCTGAGGACCCTGAACGGAAAGATGCATTCGGTGATCACAGGTTTTACCGTTATGGATACTGGCAGAGACAGGGTAATATCAAGATCAGCGGAGACAAAGGTATACTTCAGGAAGCTCACGGCAGAAGAGATAATCGCGTATGTTGCTACAGGAGAGCCTATGGGGAAGGCCGGAGCATACGCGATCCAGGGACTTGGGGCTATTTTGATCGAAAAGATTGACGGGGATTTTTTTAATGTAATGGGCCTTCCTCTCTGCGCGCTGACCAAAAGTCTGAAGGAATTTGGGGTGAATGTGTTAAATAAAAGTAAGGGTTCAACCCCCCTACTTTCTTGCAAAAGTGGAAGGGGGGCAGGGGGTTCAAGGAAAATAATCAATAACCTGATAACTTAATGACCAAGAACCAAACAACTAATAACCAATGTCCCTGCCTGCTGTCTCTATCTCCTGAATAGATGTATAATTAATAACTGTGCTTAAGATCGGAGATATAAAAGTCCCTTCTTCCCTTGTCCTTGCCCCTATGTCCGGGATAAGCGACCTGTCATTCCGCATGCTCAACAGGTCGTTCGGGTGCGAACTGGCGTTCACAGAGATGATTAGCGCGAGCGCGCTGGCACACAGAGGTAAAAACACATTGAATATGCTCTCCACAACGGGTGATGACAGACCTCTGGGTTTGCAGATCCTTGGAAATGATCCCGAGATCATAAAGATGGCGCTTGATAATGTATCGGAAGCTGAATTCGATTTAATTGATTTAAACGCGGCATGTCCATCAAGAAAAGTTGTATCAGGGGGGAGGGGGGCCGGGCTTCTCAAGGATCCCCTGAAACTGCAGAGACTGCTGGAGATGATAGTCGGATATACGGAGAAGCCTGTTACTGTCAAGATACGTTCCGGCTGGGATGAAACATCAGTCAATGCTGTTGAGGTGGCACTCCGGGCGCGGGACGCTGGTGTGAGCGGACTATTTATACACGGCAGGACGAGGAAGCAGGGTTACAGCGGCAATGTCGATTACAACGTAATAAGGGAAGTAAAAGAGTCTGTGGATATCCCCGTGATCGCAAGCGGTGACGCGTTGTCGCCGGATCTCATAAGTAAACTATTTGATGAGACGGGATGCGACGGTGTGATAGTGGCAAGGGGCGCTCTCGGCAATCCATGGATATTCCGTGATACGGCTGATTATCTGAAGAACGGGATATTACCAGTAAGGCCCGATGCTGATGAAATAGTTAGAACGATGAAAGAGCATTTTGTCTCCAGTATAGATTCCAGTGGAGAGAAGATAGGCGTTATACGTTTCCGGAAATTCTTTGCATGGTATACGAGCGGAATGGTTGCAAAGGAGCTGAAGGGAAGGGTTTTCCGCGCTGGTTCACGGGATGAGATACTGCGATTGATAGGAGAAGTACGGTCCTGCCCGGCTGTCGGGGACAGCTCTCTTATTAGCGGGAAATTCCAGTGACTTTTTTTCACCCAATGGGTGATTGAATCCTGACCTACTTCGCCGAATCG
>CAXMSH010000169.1:274-3642 GCA_964195875.1 Thermodesulfovibrionia bacterium | reverse complement strand
AGCCTTCTGGACTGTATAGTAATTGTATAGTAGACACACGGTACTATACGGAACTATACGGAAAAGCCCTATCCTCAAAATCCTTCTAAAGGGTACTAAACAGTAACAAAAGGAAAGGCAGGGAAAACCTAAAGTCTTCCCTGCCATTGATTAAGAGTCAGCTGCTCTACCAACTGAGCTAACGGCCCATATTACTACATGGATTAAGGGAAAGAGTTGAGGGGGTAGGGTAAAACATATAAAATACTCTCCCTCTTGTCCCTATTCTTTATACCCTATACTCTAAGCCCTGCTTTTTTATGGCGCGCCTGGGAGGACTCGAACCTCCGACACCCGGCTTCGGAGGCCGATGCTCTAATCCACTGAGCTACAGGCGCAATCTATCATATTGCTTATAACGAATAACGGATAAATAAATAACTGACAAAGTCAGGTTAATTATATCAAGATCACCTTTTTTTTCATACCCCCTCGTCTGCTAACCCTGATATAATTAGGGGGAGGTCGGCGATCTATCTATCATTTCACACACTCTTTTTAAACCTAGTTTACTTCCTTGAGAATGGTAGAAAGGTGTGGTAGTGTCACTAATGTCAGTTATTCTCTTCGGTGGGTATGTAATCTTCAATGTACGGGAAGTCTTTCAGGTCGCGGGCAAAAGCCGCCTTGAGGAAAGAGTCTACCCACCAGAAGATATCGTATTTCCGGATGATATACCTGAGCCTGCGCATCCGTATCTTTCGCTTCTCAGGCTCCATCTTGTATGCCCGGTAAATCGTCTCAGCAATACCTTCAATATCGTGAGGGTTTACCAGCTCGGCATATTTCTGCAGCTGCGCGGCCGCACCGGCAAATTCACTAAGGATTAAGACGCCGTTCTCTTCGATTTTGCAGGCACAATATTCCTTTGCCACCAGATTCATGCCATCTTTCAGGGGCGTGAGCAACGCAATCTCCGAAGTCCTGTAGTAGGCCAGAAGTTCCGGGCGTGACAGACTGCGAAAGAAGTAATGAATGGGAACCCATCCCGATCGGGTAAACTGTCCGTTAATTTCACCAACCAGACGCTCTATCTCTGTCTTAAGGGCCGCATACCTCGGCAGGCTTCTGCGGCTGGGAACGACCGCCTGTACAAACGTGACATTCTCCTGCAATTCAGGATAGCGAGCGAGGGCATTCCGGTACGCCTTTAGTCTCTCAGGAATTCCTTTGGTGTAATCCAGACGGTCAACACCAAGAATAATCACCCGGTCCGTGAGGTCTTCATGGATAAACCAGGCCTTTTCAGACACCTCCGGAGTCGCGGCGAGCTTCACGAATCCGTGGAAGTCAATACCGATAGGGAAAGCCCCTATCCTGATCTCGTGTTCTCCGACCCGAATAGTCTGGACCTGACCTTTGCCAAAGACACGCACCCCGGGGATGAGTGTTTTTACGCAGTGTATAAAGTTACGCCGGTCACGCATTGTCTGGAATCCGATGAGATTGAACTCAAGAAGCGAATGGAGGATCTGAAATCGCCATGGAAGTCTAACCATAATGTCCAGAGGGGGAAAAGGGATGTGAAGGAAAAACGCGAGTTCAGACCGTACCCCGGCACTACGCAGCTCCGTAGCTATATTCATGAGATGATAATCGTGAATCCAGATAAAATCATTTTCGCGGATGTTCTGATAAACAACATCGGCGAACTTCCTGTTGACCTGCTGGTAGACCTGCCAGTATTCCGGGTTGAAATTGCAGTGTGCCGTCATATCATGAAACAGGGGCCAGATAATTTCGTTCGCGAACCCTTCATAGTATTTCTGCTTCTCTTCCAGGGTTAGGATCACGGGTTTCATGGAGTAGCCGAACGATTTTGTCTCTTCCTCCAGGACGTTCTTAATATTACCGTTCTCCTCTTCTGTGGTTCCCGGCCAGCCTATCCAGACACCTCCCCGGTTTTTTAATACCGGCGCTAAAGCGCTTACAAGTCCGCCGGAACCTTCCTGTACCTGCCAGGACCCGCCCTCATCGTGATTAAGCACAATCGGCAGGCGGTTCGAGACTATGACGAGACGATTTACAGGATTCATAACTGATCTGTCCTCTCCTTTCATTCCCGTATATACTCCGTACGTACGGCCTTGAGCCGGCAGAAGAATCCGGCACCATCTTTTTCAAAAATGCGCAGTCCCATTGCCAGTTTATGGGAAATCCACATCAAACGTCCACAGTTTTATGCCATCTCCAGAGAAAGTCCAGCAGTTCATGAGGTGGCTTAAGCCAAAGATCAGCCGCTGTGTTACGGAGTTCCGTACGTACCAGCACCGCCAGTCCCCGATTATTCATCGCCCTGAATGCATCTTCATCGGTCAGGTCATCGCCAAGGTAAGTCGCAACTGTATCATGATTCATTTCCAAAAGGATGGATTTCACCGCATCTCCTTTGTTCCATCCGGGCACACGAAATTCAATCCCGCCGTCAAATTCTACCGGAGAGAGCCCTGCTTCCTGAGCACGATCGGTCCATTCTGTCATAACCTTCTTTCGAATTTCTTCTTTCTGAACCTCCGGTTTCCCCCGCCAATGGATGGCAAGAGCACCGGGTTTTAGTTCACACGCATCCTTCAATCCATTCTCGATGGCCCATTTTTCAACCAAGGTTAACAGTTCGGAAGTTAAATCAGCAAGTTTTATCACATCATATGATCCATCAGGTTTCAGTCGCTCGATTCCGTGGGTGCCCCAGATCTCCGGCAGCTCTTCAAGGCCGAGAAGCGGGATCAGGTCTCTGATCCAGCGACCGCTAATGAGTACCACGCGGCTATGCCGGGCCTTAATTATGCGATTGAGAATATCAGAAATCCCCGGATAGGGAAACGCCAGATCCCGTTCTTTATGAAAAGGGGCGAGCGTGCCGTCATAATCGAGGAGCAAAGCCGGCTGGGTGCCGATTGTAAGTTGACTGAAGAAATTTTCGAGGTTAACGTGTGGGTTTAGTATCTTCACAACACTGTTCAGTCCAGTTCAATCCTTTCTTCTTTTTCATGAAGCAGGGCGACAAATAGTGTCAGGTATTCGCGTAAATGGCGTGTGAGCAGGAAATTAGCCCTCACAAACTCTTTGGCTTTATCGCCTATCTCCGTGAGCTTGTCGCGGTTGTGAAAGAGATAACGTATCCGAAGCGCCGCACCTTCCGGCGTATTCACCAGAAAGCCGGTGTGATGATTTATCACCTGAATTCTGATTCCGCCCGTATCCCCTGCAATAACCGGTTTGTTCTTCCACATGGCCTCGGCTACGGTAAGACCGAAACCCTCTTTGATGGATTTCTGCAGTACAATGTCAGCGGCACGCTGAAGCGCATTGATGATTCGATGTGCGTC
>CAXMSH010000169.1:0-264 GCA_964195875.1 Thermodesulfovibrionia bacterium | reverse complement strand
TAAGTACATGAATATCCGGATCATCACTCGCGGCATTGTGCACCTCTCTCAGCACAACTTCTCCCTCAGGATCATCCGTAGCGCCTCCGCCGGCTAACACGAGCTGCAGGTCAGGAATGAATTTTTTGGCCATCTTGTAAGCCTGGATAACGCCAAGGGGGTCTTTAAAACGGTCGTAACGGGACACCTGAAGAATGACGGGTCTTTCCCTGTCAATGTTAAACTTACTGCATACGGCGTCAACCTCACTAGTCTCCAATTCGA
>CAXMSH010000168.1:0-3697 GCA_964195875.1 Thermodesulfovibrionia bacterium | reverse complement strand
CATACCGCTTCACTGCTTCACGATGACGTGGTCGACGGCGCAAAACTCAGAAGGGGAAGGCCTCCGGCACACTCCCTCTGGGGCAACCAGATTGCTGTTCTTGCCGGAGACTACTTCTACTCAAATGCCCTTAGACTTGCCAATTCTCTTGAAAATCAGAGGATAATGAACGCACTCTCCTCAGCAACCGCAAAGATGGCGGAAAAAGAGCTTAAACAGCTTTTATTGAAAAAGAACCCTGATACATCAGAAAAAGAATATATGGAAATAATTACAGGAAAGACCGCAAC
Organism: Thermodesulfovibrionia bacterium; assembly: GCA_964195875.1. Taxonomy (GTDB): domain Bacteria; phylum Nitrospirota; class Thermodesulfovibrionia; order UBA6902; family UBA6902; genus CAXMSH01. The sequence goes on along the minus strand of CAXMSH010000168.1, from coordinate 3,407 downwards.
CCTTATGTCTGCAACCAGTGTAAGCGGTGCACTTCTTGGAAACGTATCGAAGGAGAAGGTAGCGGCCCTGGAATCCTTTGGTTTAAAATTAGGCATGGCCTTCCAGATAGCTGATGATATTCTTGATTATATGGCTGATGAAAATGCCCTTGGGAAAAATCTCGGTAAAGATCTGGAAGAAGGTAAGATAACTCTCCCCCTTATATATTTACTTAAGAAAACATCCAACAGTGAAACAGCCAGGGTAAAAGAGATAATCAATTCTGAAATAATCTCCGAAACAGACCTGGTTTATATTCAGACCCTTTTGAGCAGATACAGATCTATTGAGCAGTCCTACGAAAAAGCAGGCGCCATAAAGAAGGAAGCAGATGCAGAACTTGAAATATTTGAAGACTCAATTGAGAAGAAAGCTCTTCTTTCCCTATCCAGTTACGCATTAAGCAGGAATAAATAAATACTCAGCTAAATATATTGATAATATATTTATACGTTTCAAGTCGGTACAATTCGTTCCGAGGGGGCGATATTAGTTTAAAGATTAAAAATCAAAAGTCACCCCCACCGCTTTGCTTCGCAAAGCGAAGCAGTGGGGGCCATAATTTTGATCTTTTATCTTTGATTTTTTATTTTTTAGAACTACCCCCTGTCTTATCCTCTTAATGCTTTTGTGTGAAAGCAGAGTGATTGTGAGAAACAGTTTTTAATATTATGCATCCTATTGCAACTCTTGCAAAAAACGCTGTTGAAAAGCATATTCTCGAGAATGATATTTTAACGTCTCCTGATGAGCAGGTTCCTGAGATGAAAAATCAAGCAGGGGTCTTCGTCTCGATTAAAAAGAGGGGGGAGCTTAGAGGCTGCATAGGTACGTTCCTTCCTTCAACAGATAATGTTGCCGATGAGATTATTCAGAATGCTATCAGCGCCGCGACTAGCGACCCAAGATTTTCTCCTGTTGACTCCACTGAACTGCCTGAGCTCAAATATTCCGTTGATATCCTGTCCCTCCCTGAGGAGGTTAAGAATTCAGAAGAGCTCGACCCGAAGAGATATGGCATAATAGTGAAAAGAGGCAACCAGCGCGGGCTTCTGCTTCCAGACCTGGAAGGGATAGATACCGTTGATGAACAGATAAGGATCGCTCTTATGAAAGCCGGTATCTCCTCAGACGAGCAGATAGAATTGTTTCGCTTTGAAGTCAAGAGGTATAAATAGGGGGCTTTTATGTTAGACAAAACCAAACTGGAACATGATATAGAGCAATATGAGGAAACTGCCGTCCCGCTATGGGCCCGTTTGCTCATTATTCTGCTATTGGTTATCATTTGTTCCCTCGGGTTATATTCATTTAAACTGAAACAGGATATCTCCAGCAGGGAAGAAGAGCTGGTTATGATAAAAGAAAATTACAGCAAAGAAAGAAGTGACTTGATAAAAAAGACAATAAAACTTGAGAATAGGGTCTGCAATGTAAGCCCTGATTTAATCAGGAACGATTAAAATATTTTCGCTTCGCTGATTTTTCAATTATAAAGTGGACTGCCTCGGAACGGAACTTTAAGAAGTTCTTTTTTGTAAAATGCGGAAAAAAATATTCCTTAAGGGAAACCTGAAAGACTACAATCTGCCACAGGTTCTTCTGTTATGTAACCGCTCACAAAAGACCGGTGAGCTTATCTTCCAGAGAGAAAATTCTAAAAAATACATCTATTTTAATAATGGAAAGATAATCTTTGCCTCATCCAGCCAGGTTTCTGATCGTCTCGGCGATATACTGCTTAACACAGGCAAGATATCTGAAGAGCAGTATTCAAAAGCGGCAGAAATCTATAAAACTACAGGGAAACGCAAGGGAATGATCCTTGTTGAAGAAGGATATATCAAACCAGACAACCTTATTCCTGTCATAAATAAACAGGTTAAAGAGATAATACTCGGTCTTTTTGATTGGGAGGACGGCACATTCATGTTTAATGACTCTCCCCATTCTGACGAAGTTATAACAGCTGATATATCTTTAAAGGAACTTATCAGAGAAGGCATCCAGAGGGGAAAAAAGAACAAAAAACTTGATTCAATAATATTCAGGGAGGAATTAGACAGGCTTTACGAAAAACTAGGCTCACTATCTCACTACGAGAGACTCGGGATTAAGATGGATTCCACCTATCCAGAGATAAGAAAAGCTTATTTTAATATGGTAAAGTCCTATCATCCTGATAAATACAATTCCCTGGACGATCCCATATTGAATGAGAAACTCTCTACAGTATTTTCTTTACTTAACGATTCTTATAACATAATTAAGGACAAAAAAAGCAGGTCAAAATATGATAAGTCAATCTTTCCCTCATACAAAAAGAAGGAACCATCACACGATATCAATATAGCAAATGAAAACTTTCTACGCGGGATAAATAATTTAAAAGATGGTAATTACTGGAATGCCGTGGACTTCTTTCGACACTCTACCAGGATTAATCCTGCTAAAGCCAAATACTGGTCCCACCTTTCATTTGCCCTCAGCAAGATACCGAAGAGGGTAAAAGAGGCGGAAGAAGCCTTGCTTAAGGCGATAGACCTTGAACCTGACAATGCAAATTACCATATCCAGCTCGGGAAAATCTATTTAGATGCAAAGATTACGTTGAGGGCGATCAGGCAGTTTGAAGCAGCGCTTTCATGCGATCCTGATAACGGGCAGGCCAAGGCAGAGCTTGAGAAACTGAAGGGTAAAACAAGATAAATGGTATATATTCTTTTTCACATTAAATTGTTAAGCCACAGACCTGCCTGCCGGCAGGCAGGCTTTCACTGACTAAATAATAAAAAATTTAGTCTTTGTTTGTTGTAATTATTAATCAAAAGAATTCCTCGATGCCGCGCTTAGAAGCGCCTACTTCTGGCTGAATCGGGGTTTTCAAAAGTTCCCTCCTCTTAATTTGCTTCAAGTCTGTGTCAGTCAGTGGCTATCTTATAGTATTTCTTCAATTATCGACACTGTACCTGAAATATATTTTGGACACTGTTTTGAAATAATCTTTCCGGAATCCGGTTTAGAGGTTATATCAAAGCCCAGAAGTTCACTGCACTTTACTGAATTATTGCGAGCCTTAAAGTTACTGACAAAAGTATTTGCAAGCTCATAAGTCTTGGCCTTTGCCTCTTTGTCATTAGCGCTTATTGCTCCGTATTTCAGGCCTATTATCATTATGGCGCCTGTCACCACACCACATGTCTCGCCCATCCTTCCGATTCCACCGCCGAATGCACCGGCAATCTTCAGGGCGATTTCACGTTCAATGCCAAGATCTGTTCCATACGCAGCCAACAGTGACTGCGAACAATTAAAACCTTCTTTAAAGAGTGCCTGTGCTATTTCGGATTTATTCATGTTTTTTATG